>JBJTRH010000191.1:0-3235 GCA_046076065.1 Planctomycetaceae bacterium
GTTGGCGCGAGATGCTGAGGAGCCGCTCATCGCCAAGCTGCACTATCGCGTTGACGATCGCTTCGTCGGTGGCCGTCGTGAGAGCGGGCGGCAGAGCGGACGGGCCTTCCATGGCGGCTCCTGGGGCTGGGAGTGGGTACCTCTAGCCTCACCGCTAATCAAAACTAGGTCAATCATCTGAGCGGGTGTCAGAGGCCGCCGGAGCCTGTTTCCTAGCCTTCTCGTGCCGACGCCACTCCCAAGGCGGCACCGGCTCCGGATCGCCCCATAGGCCACGCCTAGCCGTCCTGGCAATCACCGGCCAGCCGCAGGCCGTGGCCGCCGTGATCGCTTGCTTCGAGCCTGAGCGGCAACCCGGGATCGGCGGTTGCGGTTGCCGATCCTCTGGAGCTTGTTCCCTTTCTCAAACAACCGCACCTTCGGTGCTTCGACGGCGATCCGAAAACTGAGCACGGGCGGCGCAGTGGAGTCTCTTCTCGCCCTGTTCAACGCCGGCATCACGGACCTCGCGCCGGAGCTGCTGGGATGGTACGGCGCCCCGGGGGTCGATCCCACGGCGACCACGTCGCTGTTCCTGATCGGCAAGGGGTTCAGTATTCACGACACGAAAGTGATCGCGGGCGGCAAGCCGGCGCGGTTTCACCTCATGTCTCGCGAGATCATCCAGGTGGAGATCCCGGCGGGCACCGCCACGGTGCCCGCGCCGCCATGCGGCATCCCCATGGCCGAGGCCTCCCGCCGCGGCCTCGTGCTGGCGTCGGCGGCCGAGCCGCTGCCCGAGCCCCCGTCGCCCGTCGGCGGCTGTCCGAACTGCGATCCGGCCGGCCTCGATCCCTGCGGCATCGACTGCAACCGCCGCGAGGCGGTGGAGGTGCACCTGGCCACGCCCTACGGCGTGACGAGCCACCTGCTCGTGCCGGTGGCCCGTGGCAGCGGCGCAGGCGGCGGATGCACGCTGGCGTTCACGACGAACTGCTCGATCGGCCTGTCGTTCAGCGTCACCAGGTCGACGGCCACGAAGGCGGAATCGGCCAAGCTCGACGAGTTCTTCTCGTCGAGCTGCGATGCCATCGAGATCGCGGTGCCCGAGTCGTTCATCCCGCCCCCGAAGGCGACGCTACGGATGCTCGTCCGCGACACGGCCCGCGGCGAGACGGCGGCCACATTTTCCTTCGACGACCCCTTCTTCGAGGCCCGCCGCTCCCGCTACGTGATCGCCGGCTCGCAGCTCCGCAACTTCGTCGGCGACACCTCGCGGCCCGCCACCGACAAGACGCTCCGCGGCGCCGTGAAGCCGTATCTCGACAGCCTCCTTCTCCGCGGCGACCTCGGTGACGACGGCGACGACGTGCCGCTCGCGGTCACCGCGGAACTCGTGTCGGGCGAGCAGGCCGTGCCGATCGGCGGAGAACTGGCCGTCCGCGCGGTCCGCCGCGGCAGGACCACGGCCGAGCCCGCGACGCTCGACGCCGCGGCCCAGTGATCAGCGGCGTCGCCGCAGCCACATCGTGGCCCCGAGGGCAGCCGAGGCCGCCAGCCCGAGCGTGGCGGGCTCGGGCACCGGCACGGCGAAGTTGAAGCCGAGGCTGTTCGTGGCGGAGCCCATGTCGATCGTGTACTCGAGGCTGCTGATCGGCTGGGCCGACTGCAGGGTGACCACGGGGTTCGAGAAGCCGAAGGGTGTGCCGCTGAGCAGGAGGCCCGAAGAGCCCGCCTCCACGTTCCAGGTCGTGTTCACGCTCGTGCCGCTGGTGGAGTTGCCGTTCCACTTCGTGAACGCGAGGTCGCCGTAGGGGATCAGGCTCGCGCCGTTATGGGCCTTCACGGTGATCTTCTTGCCGAACTCCACGTCGGTGAACACGAGGTAGGAACTCGTCTGCAGCGGCGTGGCGAAGGCGCCGGTGATCCAGGCGGGGTTGTTGTAGGGCGCCGAACCCGAGTAGGTCACCGTCCGCGTCGTCAGCGAGAGACCGGTGCCGACGGTCGAGGTGCGGGTCATGTCGATCGGGCCGCCCGCGCATCGCGTCGGCTGTCTTCGGCGAGCCCCGAGCCTCTTTGCCGCGTCAGTTCACCACGTGCTGCGGACTGCCGGCGGCGAAGGCGGCCACGTTGGCCGCGGCCACGTCGATCAGCCGCTTGCGGGCATCGCGGGTGGCCCAGGCCACGTGCGGCGTGATCACGCAGTTCTTCGCCGACAGGAGCGGGTTGGTCGGCGGCGGCGGCTCCACCGAGAGCACGTCGACGGCCGCCCCGGCGATCCGGCCGGCATTCAAGGCGTCGGCGAGCGCCGCCTCGTCCACGAGCGGCCCGCGGGCCGTGTTCACGAGAAATGCGGTCGGCTTCATGAGCGCGAGCCGGTGGGCGTCGACGAGGTGCTTCGTGTCGGGCGTGAGCGGGCAGTGGAGGCTGACCACGTCGCTCTCGCGAAACAGCGTGTCGAGGTCGACGCTCGCCGGATCCTCGCCGTGCCGCCGCCGATGGTGGATCACCTGCATGCCGAGGGCCCGCCCCACGGCGGCCACGCCCCTGCCGATCCGACCGTGGCCCACGATGCCGAGGGTGCGGCCGGCCAGCTCCACGAGCTCGCCGTGCCAGTAGCAGAAGTCGGGACTCGCCGACCAGCGGCCCTCGTGCACCGTGCGGTCGTGGTGGCCGACGCGATTGGTGAGTTCGAGCAGCAGCGCCCACGTGGCCTGGATGACGTTCGGCGTGCTGTAGTCCGGCACGTTGCACACCGGGATGCCCCGCTCCCGGGCCGCGGCACCGTCCACGATGTTGGTGCCCGTAGCCAGCACGCCCACGTACCTGAGCCCGGGCAGCGCCGCAATCTGCTCGCGGCCCACGATCGCCTTATTGGTGAGCAGCACGTCGGCCCCGGCCGCCCGGGCCACGACGTCGTCCGGCGGCGTGCGGTCGAACACGGTGAGCGTGCCGAGCCGCTCCAGCGGCTCCCAGGAGAGGTCCCCCGGATTGGCCGTCAGCCCGTCGAGAATCACGAGCTTCATCAGGCACGACGGCGGCGGAATCGACCGACCAGCGCGGCGATCCCCACGCCGGCCAGCATCGCCCACGTCGACGGCTCCGGAACCACCGCGAGCAGACCCGTCGCCTGATCGAACTGCAGCGACTGGCCGCTCGCCGTGCCGCTCGTCCACAGGTCGCCGGTGCGGCTGAACGACATCGCGGTGTACGCCGAACCCACGCTGGTGACCGACGCGAGGTTGCCCGAGAACGC
>JBJTRH010000192.1:0-12485 GCA_046076065.1 Planctomycetaceae bacterium
TGCCGGGCGAGCACGTTCTCCCGATCCATCCGCAGCGACTCGAGGGCTTCCGGACGCACTCGCACCTCGGCGGTCTGGAACGTACCGAAGCCCGTTCCGGCCGGAATGAGGTGGCCCAGGATGACGTTCTCCTTGAGGCCCACCAGGTTGTCGGTCTTCCCGGCCAACGCCGCCTCGGTGAGCACCTTGGTGGTCTCCTGGAAACTGGCCGCCGAGATGAAGCTCGAGCTCTGCACGCTGGCCTTGGTGATCCCGAGCAGCTGCGTGCTCGCGGTCGCCGGCTTCGGCTTGGCCCCCTTGGCCGGGGCTCCGCCGAGCGTCTCGATCTGCGCGTTCGCCTGCGCGAGCACGTCCTTCGGCACGATGCTCCCGACGGTGAACTCGCTGTCACCCTTGTCGGTGATCCGAACGCACTCCGCCAGCCTGTCGTTGGCCGCACGGAACTCGAACCGATCGAGCACGCTGCCAGGCAGGAGGTTCGTGTCGCCGACGGTCTCGATCTTCACCTTCCGCAGCATCTGCGAAACGATGATCTCGATGTGCTTGTCGTCGATGTCGACCCGCTGACTGCGGTAAACGTTCTGGATCTCGCGGGTCAGATACTGCTGCACGGCCTCCTCGCCGGAGATCCGCAGGATGTCGTGCGGCACGAGCGGCCCGTCGACGAGCGCCTCGCCCGCCTTGACGATGTCACCGGCGTGCACGCGAAGGTGCTTGCCGTGCGTCACGAGGTGCTCGCGCTCGATGCCGCTCTCGTTCTTGACGACGATCGTCCGCTTGCCACGCCGCTTCTCGCCGAGTAGTTCCACCTTGCCGTCGATCTCGGCCATGATCGCCGGATCCTTGGGCTTCCGGGCCTCGAAGATCTCGGTAACCCGGGGCAGACCGCCGGTGATGTCCTGCGTTCCCGACGCCTCACGCGGCGTCTTGGCGAGGATGTGCCCAGCCGCGACCATCTCGCCCGGCGAGACCTCGATGTAAGCCTTTTCGGGCAGGTAGTAGAAGTCGAGGATCTTGCCTGTCTCGTCCTCGAGCACGACCTGCGGGTGGTACACACCCTTGTGCTCCATCACCATTCGGCGAAGGTGGCCGCTGGGATCCTTCTCGACTCGCAGTGTCTCGCCCTCCACCACGTCCTCGTAGCGGACCTTGCCGGCGACCTCGGAGAGGATCGGGATCGAGTGAGGGTCCCACTGCACGAGCACGGTGCCCGCCTTGATCTCGTCGTCCTCCTTGACCTTGAGGATCGCGCCCGCGGGAATCTCGAACTTGTCGAGCTCGCGTCCCTTGGGGTCGATGATCGCGATCTCGCCGTTGCGGGCGAGCACGACGGCCTCGCCCTGCTCGTTCTGCACGGTCCGCAGCCGCGTGAACCGCACGGTACCGCCGCGCTTCGCCTTGTACTCGCTCTCCTCGATGGCACGCTGACCGACGCCACCAATGTGGAAGGTCCGCATCGTCAGCTGCGTGCCGGGCTCGCCGATGCTCTGGGCGGCGATGATGCCCACCGCCATGCCCTCCTCGACGAGCGAGCCGGTCGACAGATCCATTCCGTAGCACAGCCGGCACACGCCAAGCGGTGCCTCGCAGGTGAGCGGGCTGCGAACCTGGATCTTCTCCAGTCCCAGCTCCTCCACCTGGCGTGCCACCTTCGGGGTGATCAGCTCGTCCTCGTGGACCACCACCTCGTCGCTGACGGGGTTGCGGATGTCGCCGCGGCTCACACGGCCACGGATGCTGTCGGCCAGCCCGACCTCCACCTTCTCGCCGCGATAGATCACGCCCTTAGTGATTCCCTGGGTTGTGCCGCAATCGTGCATCGTGACGACCACGTTCTGCGCCACGTCCGCCAGCTTGCGGGTCAGGTAGCCCGAGTCGGCCGTCTTCAGTGCCGTGTCGGCCAGACCCTTGCGGGCACCGTGCGTGGAGCTGAAATACTCGAGCACCGTGAGCCCCTCGCGGAAGTTCGCCTTGATGGGGGTCTCGATGATCTTGCCCGACGGCTTGGCCATCAGGCCACGCATGCCGGCCAGCTGCCGGATCTGCTCCACGCCACCTCGGGCGCCGGAGTGGGCCATGAGGTGGATCGGGTTCACGTACCCCGGCCGGCGGACACCCTTCTTCTGGTCCGTGTCCTGCTCGAGTTCGGCCATCATGTCCTTGGTGATCTGCTCGCGGGCGTGCGTCCACACGTCGAGCACCTGGTTGTACCGCTCACCATCGGTGATCATGCCCTTCTGATACTGCTTCAGAATCTTGAGCACGCCCTTCTCGGCATCGCCGATGATCCGCGTCTTGCTCTCGGGCGTGATCAGGTCGTCGGTCGCGAACGACAGGCCGCTCTTGGTGCTCCAGCTGAAGCCCACGCGGTTCATGTCGTCCAGCAGGTCGATCGTTCGACGACGACCGAGCGTCTGATAGCAGTCCGAGATCACACGGGCGAGTTCGCTCGACCGCATCGGGATGTTGTAGAAGAGCATCCCTTCGGGCAGAGCCGAGTTGAAGAGCACGCGGCCCGCGGTGGTCTCGATGACCGCTCCCGGCTTGGCGAGCGCCTCAACGTCGGTCTTGAGCCGGCGCTGGGCGGGCAGCTTCACCTTGATCTTTGCGTGGGTGTGCACCTTGCCCAGCGAGTGGGCGATCTCGACCTCCGCGAAGTCCTTGAACACCATGCCCTCCCCCTTGCGCTCGGGGATGGCCATGGTGAGGTAATAGCATCCCATCACCACGTCCTGCGACGGCGAGATGATCGGGGCGCCGTTGGCGGGGCTGAAGATGTTGTTGGTCGACAGCATCAGCGTATGCGCCTCGACCTGCGCCTCGATCGACAGCGGCAGGTGCACGGCCATCTGGTCGCCGTCGAAGTCGGCGTTGAAGCCCTTGCAGACCAGCGGATGCAGCTTGATGGCGTTGCCTTCCACGAGCACCGGCTCGAACGCCTGGATGCCCATGCGGTGCAGCGTCGGAGCCCGGTTGAGCAGTACGGGGTGGTTCCGGATCACCTCCTCGAGGATGTCCCACACCTCGGCGTCCTTCCGCTCGAGCATCTTCTTGGCGCTCTTGATCGTGTCGGCGTGACCAAGCTCCTTGAGACGGCGGATGATGAACGGCTGGTAGAGCTCGAGGGCGATCTTCTTGGGGAGGCCGCACTGGTGCAGCCGCAGGTTCGGACCGACCACGATCACCGAACGGGCCGAGTAGTCGACGCGCTTGCCGAGCAGGTTCTCGCGGAACCGACCCTGCTTGCCCTTGATCATGTCGGTCAGGCTCTTGAGCGGGCGATTGCTCGAGGCGAGCACCGGCCGCTTGCAGCGGTTGTTGTCGAACAGCGCGTCGACCGACTGCTGCAGCATCCGCTTCTCGTTGCGGATGATCACCTCGGGGGCGTTGAGGTCGACCAGCTTCTTGAGCCGGTTGTTGCGGTTGATGATCCGCCGGTACAGGTCGTTGAGGTCGCTGGTGGCGAAGTTGCCGCTGTCGAGCATCACGAGCGGCCGCAGGTCCGGCGGGATCACGGGGATCACGTCGAGGACCATCCACTCGGGCTTGTTCTCGCTGTCGCGGATGCTCTCCACGATCTTCAGGCGGTTGACGAGGTCCTTCTTCTTCTGCTTCGAGTTGGTGGTCGCCAGTTCCTCGCGGAGCTCCCGGGAGAGGGTCACGAGATCGAGCCCGAGGAGCAGTTTGCGGACGGCCTCGGCCCCCATCTCGGCGTCGAACGACCCATCACCGTGGGTCGCCCGGGCCTCGCGATACTCCTCCTCGGTGAGCAGCTGCTGCTTCTTGAGCGGCGTGTCCTTCGGGTCGAGGACGACGTAGTCCTGGAAGTAGATCACCTTCTCGAGGCTCGACGTCTTCATGTCGAGCAGGGCGCCGAGGCGGCTCGGCATCGCCTTGAAGAACCAGATGTGCACGACCGGCGCGGCCAGCTCGATGTGGCCCATCCGCTTCCGGCGCACGCGGGAGTGGGTGACCTTCACGCCGCAGCGGTCGCAGATCATGCCCTTGTACTTCATGCCGCGGTACTTGCCGCACGAGCACTCCCAGTCCTTCTCCGGTCCGAAGATCTTCTCGCACATCAGGCCGTCCTTCTCCGGACGGAAGGTGCGGTAGTTGATCGTCTCGGGCTTCTTGACCTCACCGAACGACCAGCTGCGGATGTCGTGCGGCCGCGCCAGGCTGATCTTGACGGCCGAGTAGTCGTTGACGCGATCGTAGGTGGCTTCACCGATGCTCACGTGTCATCTCCCTTGTGCTGCGTTCTGTGCTGTGCTGAAAACCCGCGTGCCCAACCCGCCGGCCCGGTCGGCCGACACCGCCGCGACCACATCGCCCCTCCCCAACGCCGCGGCGGCGCCCGGGAGGCGACCCGCTACTCGCGCCGCTTCTCGAGCTGCATGTTCAGCGCGAGACCGCGAATCTCGTTCGTCAACACGTCGAAGCTGGCGGGCGTGCCGGCCTCGAGCGTGTTCTCGCCCTTGACCATGCTCTCGTAGATCTTCGTCCGTCCCTCCACGTCGTCGCTCTTCACGGTCAGGAGCTCCTGGAGGATGTAGGCGGCCCCGTAGGCCTCGAGCGCCCACACTTCCATTTCGCCGAACCGCTGCCCGCCGAACCGCGCCTTGCCGCCGAGCGGCTGCTGCGTGATCAGCGAATACGGCCCCGTCGAGCGGGCATGGACCTTGTCGTCGACGAGGTGGTGCAGCTTCAGCATGTAGATGTAGCCGACCGTCGTCTCCTGCTCGAGCGGTTCGCCGGTCCGGCCGTCGAAGAGCTGCGCCTTGCCGTGCCTGGGGAGCTTGGCGTCGTCGAGCACCTTGTTGATGTCGTCCTCGCTCGCTCCATCGAACACCGGGGTGATCGCCTGGAAGCCGAGGATCTTCCCGGCCCAGCCCAGATGGGTCTCGAGGATCTGGCCCACGTTCATGCGACTCGGCACGCCCAGCGGATTGAGAAGAATCTGCAGCGGCGTCCCGTCGGCGAGGAACGGCATCTCCTCCTTCGGCAGGATCTTGGCGATCACGCCCTTGTTGCCGTGCCGACCGGCCATCTTGTCGCCGACCGAGATCACCCGCTTGGCGGCCACATAGACCTTCACCATCTGGAGCACGCCCGGTCGCAGCTCGTCGCCACGCTTCATGCTGTTGAGCGTACGCTCCTTGCCGTCGATCGCCTCCTCGACGGCAGGCCACATCGCTTTGATGATCTTGTCGATGTCGGCCTTCCGCTGCGGCGACCGCACGTCGAACTCGTCCGGCTTGAAGGCGACCGCCCGATCGGCCACCACCTTGTGATCCTGATTACGGACGAGCGGACTGCCGTCATCCGCCGTGAGCGGCTTCTGAAGGATCTTCTCCATCTCCGCGACCATGGCCGCGAAGGCCTCGGCGATCCGAAGGTTGCCCTCGCTCTCCGTCTCCTTCAGCTGCTTCTGGAATTCACGCCGCTCCTCCTCGGAGAGGCTCATCTGCCGGGAGAACTTCTCCGTGGCGATCACGATCCCCTCGACGCCCGACGGCACTTCGAGCGAATCGTTCTTCACGTCCTCGCCGGCACGGCCGAAGATCGCGTGCAGCAGCTTCTCTTCCGGGGTCAGCTCGGTCTTGCTCTTCGGCGACACCTTGCCCACGAGGATGTCGCCCGGCCTGACATACGTGCCGATCCGCACGATGCCGCTCTCGTCGAGGTTGTGAAGGGCCCGCTCGCCGACATTCGGGATATCGCGGGTGAACTCCTCGCGACCGAGCTTGGTGTCGCGGATCTCGATGTCGTACTCCTCGATGTGGATCGAGGTGTAGACGTCGTCCTCCACCAGCTCCTCGCTGATGATGATCGCGTCCTCGAAGTTGAAGCCGTCCCACGCCATGAACCCGACGAGCACGTTGCGGCCCAGGGCCAGTTCGCCCTTGTAGGTGGCGGCACCGTCGGCCATCACTTCGCCCTTCTCGACCTTCTGGCCCAGCGCCACGATCGGCTTCTGGTTTTGGCAGGTCCGCTCGTTGAGGCCGGAGTATTTCCGCAGCGGATAGACGTCGGGGGCGCCACCGCCCGGAGGCGTCACCTCGATCGTGACCGCGTCGACATAGGTCACGGTGCCCTTGCGGCCGGCCCGCACCAAGAGCCCGGAGTTCGTGGCCACGTCACGCTCCATCCCGGTGGCCACGATCGGCGGCTCCGTCACCAGGAGCGGCACGGCCTGCCGCTGCATGTTGGAGCCCATGAGGGCGCGATTGGCGTCGTCGTGCTCGAGGAACGGGATCAGGCCGGCCGACACGCCCACCATCTGGCTGGGAGCCACGTCGATGTACTCGACTGCTTCGGCGGGCACGAGCACGAAGTCACCGCGGTACCGGGCGATGATGTTGTCGCCCACGAGCTTCCCGTCGACGACGGTCGCGTCGGCCGGGGCGAGGTGCGCCTCGTGCTCCTCATCGGCGCGGAGCCAGACCACGTCGTCGGTCAGCTTCGACTTCGAGACCTTGCGGTACGGCGTCACGAGGAAGCCGTACGAATCAACGCCGGAATAGATCGCGAGACTGGAGATCAGGCCGATGTTCGTGCCTTCCGGCGTCTCGATCGGGCAGATCCGGCCGTAGTGCGAAATATGCACGTCGCGCACCTCGAAGCCGGCCCGCTTCCGATTCAGGCCGCCAGGGCCGAGGGCCGACAGCCGGCGCTCATGCGTGAGCATCGAGAGCGGATTCGTCTGGTCAACGACCTGCGACAGCTCGCCGCGGCCGAAGAAGTATTCGATCGCCGCCGAGATGCTCTTGGGGTTGATGAGCGTGCGCGGCGACATCTCGGCCACGTCCTTCAGGCTCATCCGCTCCTGCACGGTGCGGCGCAACTTGAGGAACCCCTTGCGGAGCTCGTCGCTGGCCAGTTCGTCGATCGTCCGCAGCCGGCGATTGCCGAGGTGATCGATGTCGTCCACCTCCACCTCGCCCTCGCCGTCGCTCAGCTTGAGCATGTACTGGATGGCGGCGATCAGGTCCTCGGGGCGGAGCGTCATCTCCGTCTCCGGCACCTGCAACCCGAGCTTGCGATTGATCCGGAAGCGGCCCACGCGGCCGAGGCGGTAGCGATTCGTGTCCTTGAACTTCTCGTCGAACAGGGCCTTCGCCTTGTCGAGGGCGGGCGGATTGCCCGGCCGGAGCCGCTGGTAGATTCGAATCAGGGCGTCTTCGTGGCTCGGAGCCACGCCCGTCCGCCGCTTCGACTCGTCGGCATCCTCGCGAAGGCTGTTGATGATCAGGGGCACCTTCTGCTCCTGCATCACCTCCACCGCCTTGAGGCCCGAGGTGCAGATCAGCTCGGCCTGATCGCGAGTGATCTTGCAGCCCGCATCGACGAGGATCTCGCCGGCCCGCTCGCTCCCCTTGGGATAGACGATGTCGTCAACGGCAATCTTGCCCTCGACCTTGGCCACGTAGCGGCCACCCTCGGTCTTGAGCTTCTCGGTCTTGTAGAAGAGTTTGAGGATCTCGGAGTCGTGGCTGTACTTCGAGTCCATTGCCCGCAGCAGGGTCAGGGCCGAGAACTTGCCGCTCTGATCGATCCGTACCTGGAGCGTGTCTTTCTTCGACACGTTCAGCTCGATCCAGCTGCCACGCTCTGGGATGATGCGGCAGTTATACGTCTTGCGATCGGTCGACTCCGTGTCGGCGACGAAGTCGATACCCGGCGAGCGGTGCAGCTGGCTGACGACGACGCGCTCGGCGCCGTTGATGATGAACTCGCCGCCGCCGAGCATGATCGGGATGTCGCCGAGGTAGACCTCCTCCTCGATGGGCTGCTCGCGCGTGAGCCGCAGGACGACCCGCAGGGGCCGCCCGTAGGTGAGCCGAAGCTGCCGGCACTCGTCGGGGCTGTAACGCGGCTTGCCGAGTTCGTAGCGGAGATACTCGAGCTTGACCGTGCGGTCATAGCTCTCGATCGGAAAGATCTCCCGGAGCACACCCTCGATGCCGTGGTCCTTCCGCTTGGTGGACGGCACGTCGTACTGCAGAAACGCGTCGTAGTACCGCGTCTGGATCTCAGTGAGATCGGGAATGTTGTGGGAGGCGCGACGACTGCCGAAGTGACGGATCTCGGAGGGCTGCAAGCGGCGGACGGCGCGAGTTGCCATAGACGAACGACTCCTGGGCTGGGTCTGGTGGCGGGACGCCGGGAACGCGATCCCTACAGGGCGGAATCACGGACCAGGCGGCACCGAAACTGTCAACCGTTGCCGCAGCGGCAACGGCAGCCGGACACGAAACGCTCGTCGCGCACAGAAAAACGCGAACGACGACCTTCGCAAGCGGCCATCAACAGGAACAATCGGCAAGAGAGGGCAGGAACGGCAGGGACGACCGGATACGCAAATACTATACCGTTTGGCGGCAGGGACGCCAGCGCCCCCGCCGCCAGAACGGTTTTCGCACGGCGTTACTTGATCGAGACCTTGGCGCCAGCCTCTTCGAGCTCCTTCTTGAGCTTCTCGGCGTCGGCCTTGGAAATGCCCTCCTTCACCTTGGAAGGGGCACCTTCCACCATGTCCTTGGCCTCCTTGAGGCCCAGGCCGGTGGCGGCGCGGACGACCTTGATGACGCCGATCTTGTTGTCGCCGAAGGCGTCGAGCACCACGTCGAACTCGGTCTTCTCGGCGGCGGCCTCACCGCCACCAGCCGCACCACCGCCAGCCCCACCGGGAGCCGCCATCACAACGGCGCCACCGGCGGCCGGCTTGATGCCGTGAACCTCGTCGAGGTAATCAGACAGCTCCTTCGCGGCCTTCAGGGTGAGCCCGACGATCTTGTCGCCGAGTTCCTTGGTCTCCGTGGAGAATTCGCGGGTCGCTTCAGCCGTTGCCATCGCTCGAGGTCCTTTCCCTTTGGAATGATGCGGGGTCGTTGGAACGCCCGCGGTAATGGTGTGAAAGAGTCGCCAGGTGATTCGTCGTGACGTCCGCAGCCCCACGGGGCAGAGCGGCCGAGCCTTTTGTCATACCATGAAGATGGCCGGAGTGAAGCCCGCCCCGAAAACTGGGGGAAATTCGCTCAGCTTGCCGCGGCCCCCGCCTTCTCGAGGT
This sequence comes from Planctomycetaceae bacterium, assembly GCA_046076065.1. Classification (GTDB taxonomy): domain Bacteria; phylum Planctomycetota; class Planctomycetia; order Pirellulales; family UBA1268; genus QWPN01. Next base: position 9,074 of record JBJTRH010000192.1, read on the forward strand.
CCTCGCAGCGGCTCTTGAGCTGCCCCGCCAGCGTGCCGCCGGCCGAGATGATCTGTCCGGAGATCGTCGAGCCGAGCGAACTGATCTGGCCCGAGAGGATCGAGAGTTGCTCCGCCCGTGACGGCCACTTCGCGACCGACTTCACGTCGGCCGCCTCGAGCCGGGCGCCATCGAGCGCGCCGCACCGGCACTCGAAGCCTTCGAAGTCCTTCACGCCCTGAAGCCGATCGAGCTCCTTCGCCAGATCGACGACGTCCTCGCCGCCCCAGGCGATCGCCAGCATCCCCTCAGCCCGCTCGAAGGCTGGAGCCAGCGGGGTGCCCGACATCGCCCGGCGGGCCAGGCTGTTCTTCACGAGCTGGAGGTGAATCCGCTTCTTCCGGAGCGTCTGCCGCAGAAGAGTGGTCTTCTGGGCATCCAGCTTGCCGAGACTGACGACGATCACATCACCAACGCCGACGAGGCGTTCCTTGAGGTCGTCGACCAGCATGTCCTTCATCGCTTTGCTCATGGCATCAAATCCGAAAGGGGGCGGGGAAGTTTTTTTGGGGGGGTGATGAATCAGGCCGCGACCATCACACCGGGCGTCATCGTGCCCGAGATGGACACGCTCTTCAGGTACTGTCCGCGAACGCTCGACGGCTGCATGCCCACAATGTGGTCGATGAAGGCCCGGATGTTGTCGACGAGTTTCGCCGCGTCAAAGCTGGCCTTGCCGACCACCGCGTGCACGATCCCGGTCGGGTCGTTGCGAAACTCGACCTTGCCGGCCTTGTACTCGGCGACGGTCTTCTTGATGTCGGCGGTCACCGTGCCGGCACGTGGGCTGGGCATCAGGCCGCGCGGGCCGAGTACCTTCCCGAGCGGACCGACGAGACCCATCATGTCGGGGGCCGCGATGCAGACGTCGAAGTCGGTCCAACCTTCCTTGATCTTCTTCGCGAGTTCCTCGGCCCCTACCTCCTCGGCCCCGGCGGCCTTGGCATCGTCGGCGAGATTGCCCTTGGCAAACACCACCACCCGCTTCGACTTGCCGATGCCGTGCGGCAGCACGAGCGAGCCACGGATGATCTGGTCGGCCTGCTTGGGGTCGATGCCGAGCCGCATGTGAATCTCGACCGTCTGATCGAACTTCGTGGGCGGAAACTTCTTGAGCACGGCGACGGCGTCGGCGAGCGGCAGGGCCGCGTCGGACTTTGGCTTGACGGCGAGCATCGCCCGCATGCGCTTGGTGGTGGCCACTGTGATGATTCCTCGAAAAACTGCCTGTCGGTGTCTGCCTGCGAACGCTTCTGATCCTACCCGCGAAATGGCCGCCTGCACGGGGCGACCGATTTCAGCCCTCGACGGTGATGCCCATGCTCCGAGCCGTGCCCTCGACCATCCGGCGGGCGTGCTCGGCATCGCGGGCGTTGAGGTCGGAACCCTTGAGCCGCACGATCTCGTCGACCTGGGCCATGGTCACCTTGCCCACCTTGTCCTTGTTCGGCACGCCCGACCCCTTGGCGAGACCGGCCGCCTTCTTGAGCAGGGCCGCCGCCGGAGGGCTCTTGGTGATGAACTCGAACGAGCGGTCGTTGTAGACCGTCACCACGACCGGGATGGGCATGCCCGCGGCCTCTCGGGTGCGGTCGTTGAACTGCTGCACGAACTGCCCGAGGTTGATGCCGAACCGGCCGAGCGACGTGCCCACCGGCGGTGCCGGGGTTGCCTGCCCGCCGGGCACCTGGAACTTCGCCTGTCCTACCACCTGCTTCGCCATCTCATTGACCTTTCTTCACTCCGCGGACAGCCGCGGCCGTTGTCACACGGTTTCGATCTGCCAGTACTCGATATCCACGGGCGTCGAACGACCGAAGATGCTCAGCATCACGGTCACGCGACCGTTCGCCTCGTCGATCTGCTCGACCTCCCCCTCGAAGTTCTCGAAGGTTCCCTCGTTGATCTTCACGCGGTCGCCCTTCTTGAAGTTGATCTTCAACCGGGGCTGCTCGTCGGTCTTTTCTTCGGTCTTGTTGAGGAGCTTCGCCACGTCCTGCGGGAGCATCGGGCTCGGCCGGCCCGCGGAGCCGGTGAAGTCACCGATGCCACCGGTCTCACGGACGAGATACCACGTCTCGTCGTTGAGGATCATGTTGACGAGGATGTAGCCCGGATAGAGCTTGCGGGACACGACCCGCTTCTTGCCCCCCTTGAACTCGGTGACCTGCTCCTTCGGCACGATCACCTCGCCGAACCACGCATCCATGCCCTGCATGGAGATCCGACGGAGCAACGTCTCGCGAATCGAGTCCTCGCGGTTGCTCTGCACCTTGAGGATGTACCACTTCCGCTCGCCCACCACCGGGGCGTCTTCTGCGGTGGCAACCTCCACCGGCCGGGCGTCCTCGCCACCCTCGAACGGGTCGGCGATCTCGGCCGCGGTCGCGTCTTCGTCGTCGATCTGATCGACGACCTCGTGCACAACGTCGGCCTGGTCCGCCGACGGCGCGACGCCGGCAGGCAGCTTCTCGGGATCGTTGGTTTCGTCGCTCATGGGTCTCGACCGGGGATGACGGTATGACGCTCGGATGATCAGCCTGTCCGCAGCACGTAGCGGAGCACGAACCACCAGAAAAGATCGTAGGCAGCGAGGATCGCCGCGAGGGCGAAGATCAGGAAGATAATCACCGCCGAACTGCGAATCACCTCCTCGGCCGTGGGCCACGACACCTTGGCCACTTCCGACTCCACGGCGATCAGGAAATCCGCGAACCGCGGAATGTTGACGATCCGGTAGCAGAGCCAGAGACCGGCCGCGAGCAGCGCCAGCGGCACCAGGAACCGAACCACGCCGAGATCGCCGGTGCCGGACATCGCCGCGAGGCCGGCGTCGCCTCCGAACCACACCGCAAGGAGCTGCGAAAGCCGCCAGATGCCCACACTGATCAGCACCGCCAGCGCGGCAAACGTCACCTGCCGCGTGAGGCGACCCTGGTTCCGCTTGTAGACCGAAAGGCTGAGGAGGTCTCCCCAGATCCCGGCGCTTCTGACGTGGTCTTGCATGGCGAACCTACCCTCGCGTTCCGTCGCGGATCTGTCGTCCGTGCCTCTGAATCGACCGTTCCGAACCCACCGATCTCCGCCTCGAACCACTCGACACCGCCTCGGGAGCTCCGCGGCGCCAGGGGCGGGCGGAGATTGCGAGCAGGGGCGGCGGGGATCGAACTCGCAACCTCTGGTTTTGGAGACCAGCGCTCTGCCAGTTGAGCTACGCCCCTGTGGCGCCGGGGCCCCCGCCAACGGAGGCCCCTGCCAAGTACTACAGTCGATTGATCGGCAACTTGGTTTCCGCGAAGGGTGTCAGTCCAGGATCTTGGTCACGACGCCAGAACCCACCGTCTTGCCTCCCTCGCGAATGGCGAAGCGGACG
>JBJTRH010000193.1:0-3645 GCA_046076065.1 Planctomycetaceae bacterium
ACCACGCGGCAGACGCGGAGGAAGTCGGCGAGATCGGCGGCGAAGCTCGGGCTCGTGAGGGCTGAGACATGGCGGCTCGTGAGCGAGAATCTGATCCCCGCCTGCACAAGGTTGTTGCAGACCGAGATCTTGCCGCAGAAGGCGTCGCGGCGCCGCGCGACGCCGAGCTGCCCGAGGTCGTCGGGAGAGCCCTGCACGAGGATCGGCACGTTCAGGCCCGAGAGCTTGAGGGTGTCGGCGACCCCCTTCTCGTCGCCGAAGTTGGGGAGCACGACGAGCACGCCATCGATCTGGTCGCGGTGCCGCCGGAACAGGTCTGCGCATCGGCGGGCCTCCGCATGCGTCTCGATGCCACCGAGCTTCGTCTCCTCGGGGCCCACCATCACCGGTGCGACGCCGGCGGCCTTCAGCACCGCGAGGACGTCGGCCCGGGCCTCGGCGACGAGCTGGTCAGGAAAGAAATCGCGGTTGCCGATAATCACGCCGAGCGTCGGCGAAGAAGCCGTGGCCATGCATCATGCCTACCGGGGAAAAATCGGGGCGCTGTGTCAGACGCCACCGCTCCCCATGGTATCGGCCGCACCATCGATCGCGGCTGCTATCATTTTTCCGAAACGCCGCGACGCTATGTGCGCAATCGCCTGCTCAGGCGGAGAACCCCCGCGAGACCAAGTGCCGCCAGGGCCATGGCGGTGGGCTCCGGCACGATCGTTGCCGTGACCTCGATCGAGTTCACGTTCAGCGAGGAGGCGACGGACGTGCCGTTGTAGCGATAGCCTAAGGCGAGGCCGTCGAAAGACGTGGTAAGAGCACTGGCTCCAGACGCCGTTCCTGAAGCCGTGAACAGCAGCGGGCCCGAGGTGCCCGATCCGCCGAACAGATTGCCGACGATGCCGAGCGTGCCCGTTCCGAGCATGGTGATCGTGTAGTCCACGGTGTACTGCTGTCCGACGGTCAGTGTCGGTGAGCCGCTGCCGCTCAGGGTGCGGAGCGTCGTGCCGGTGGGGCCGTTGTAGGCTCCCCCGCCGACGTTGTTGCCAAGGAGTTCCTGCACGGCCGACGACGTGCCGGTCGTCTGGGCGGGTCGGGTGTACAGCTGGGAGCTGCCGACGGTGCCGTTGGTGCCGGTGGCGGCGATCCTCATGACGAAACCCTTCCAGGGAGCGACCCCTGCAGTGAGGATACTGCCGGTCGTCTGCGTGGTTGTCAGGCCCGTGTTCGCCAGCGTGGTGAGCGGGAGGCTCGAGGCCGAGTTGTAGAGCCCGGTCCAGAGTGCCGAGGAGTTGGTGAGCCCCGTGCCGGTAAGCACGTTGGCGGAGTCGGTAAATACATATCGAAGCGTCACCGAGTCATTGACCACGGCCAACTTGACCGGGCTCGTGGTGAAGATCGCCTGAGCTTCGTAGAACCCGGACGTCGTGGCCGGGATGCCCACGGACAGCACTCCGCCGGATATGGTCGACGCGCTCGCGTTCTTGGTCGACGCGATGTCGTAGCTGGTGAAGCTAGCCGTCGGTGAGCCCCCGGGCACGCTCGCAGCCCCGACCGTGCTCCCGTTCGTGAACGTGTCGGTGAAGATTGGAGCCGCCTCTGCGGCAGCGGCGGCGGCCAGAAGGATTCCGAGCAAGGACAAGCGGCTCATCGTGAGTGCCTCCAGCGGCATGACCGGTCTCCCCACCAGAACGTCATGTAGTGTAAGCCGGGGAATCACCCCGCCAACGCGGGCTTCCTGCAAGAAGACTTGAAAAAGCTGCAGGTTGCCGCGGCCAGCTACTTTGCCTTGTATTCGCCGGTGAATCCGGGGGCTTCGAGGCCCCGCACGGTGGCCCCGAACGCCTGCAGCGGGGGCCCCTTCTCGGGACGGATGTCGCAGCCCTCGAACGTCGCATCGGCGAAGAACACGACCCCTCCCTGCAGGACCGACGCCTTCAGGCCGCGAACGACCACCCGCTCGATCGGCCGATTCGGCAAGCCGTAGATGACGGGACCATTTTTGCAGTCGGTGAGGGTAACGTTCTCGATGAGGATGTCGGCATAGCACGGCAGGCTGCTCCCCGTGCCCGGCTGGGCGTCGGCGGGATTCCGCGGCCATTTCGGGTACCAGCTCGTGATCACGATTGGATAGCGAACGCCGGCCATCGAGAGGTTCCGGTAGGTAACGTTGCGAACCTCGCCGCCGCGATCCTTCTCCGACTTGATACGGATGCCGTTGACCGTTTTGTCGAACGTGACGTTCTCGACGGTGATGTCGCGGAGTCCGGCCGAGGTGTAGCTGCCGATCGACACGCCGTGGCCGAAGCCGAACGTGCAGTCGCGGATGGTCACGTTCTCGGTGACGTTGGCTGCGACCGCGTCGCCGCTCGACACCATCGCCACGTTGTCGTCTCCGGTGCTGATCGTGCAGCTTGTCACCAGCACGTTCTTCACGCGTCCGAGGTTGATGGCGTCGGTGTTGGGAGACTCGTCCGGCGCGGTCATCGTGACGCCGCGGAACGTGAGGTCGCGGCAGTCGCGGAAGCTGCAGTGGGAGTTTGGCGGGTTTACGCTCGTGAACTCCTCGAGGGCCACCCGCCGGCTCTTGGAGACGTAGATCGCCTGGGGACGGGCGAACTCCTTCTCCCGCTTGTCGGCCTTCAGCCGGAGAAACTCGTCCCACCACGGCTTTCCCCGGCCATCGATCGTGCCCGGGCCGCTCACCCGCACGTCCTCCACACCCTCGGCGGCGATGAACTTGAGGAACACGTTCGAGCCCTTCGGGTAGTCCTCGAACCGCTGGCTCATGAGGAGGACGGCGTCCTTCTCGAGGTGCAGGTCGATCCGGCTGCGGAGCGTGAGCGGCCCGCTGAGATACCGTCCCGCCGGCACGACCACGCGACCGCCTCCGGCCGCCGCGACGGCGTCGATCGTCGCCTGGATCGCCGGCGTGTCGTCGGCCGAGCCGTCACCCTTCGCGCCGTGGTCGCGAATCGACCCGCTCCGGTCCGGAATCACGGGGGGGGCGACGGCCGGCGACTCCGCCAGGCCGGGCCCGCAGGCCATCAGCCATCCCACGAGCCCCAGGGCTGCGATGGATCGTGTGCCGTGCGCCGTCATGCCGATCTCCCTCATTTGGTTCCGCCCCCCTCCTTCGCCCGCTCGATCGTGACCCCCAAGAGCCGCAGATCGCCGCCGCGGAGATCCGGCGGTGCGGTCGCCCCGCGGAACGTGCAGTCGCGGACGAGGATGTCCTCGATCGTGGAGTTGGGGATGGGCCGGATCGCGATCACCTGGCCGCTCTGCTCGGCTGTGACCCGCTCGATCGTCACGCCCCTGAGCACGGGGTGGTGGTCGCCCCGCGCCCCCTCCTCGTAGTCGAACTCGACGCACAGCACCTCCTTGCCGACCTGGCCGATCGTCACGTCGCGGATGCGGACGTTCTCCAGCACGCCCCCGCGGACGGCGTTCGACTTGAACCGGAAGGCCCGGTCGAGTTCGGGGCTGTCCATCCGGCAGTCCGACACGAACACGTTTCGCACGCCCCCGGCGATCTCGCTTCCGAGGGTCACGCCGCCATGGCCGTCCTTGAAGTTGCAGCGGCGGATGACGATGTTCTCCGAGGGCACGCCGATCCGCCGCCCGTCGTCGTTGCGGCCGCTTTTGATGGCG
>JBJTRH010000194.1:0-9671 GCA_046076065.1 Planctomycetaceae bacterium
TGACCGTCGGCGAAGAGGTGGCCGATCACCTTGCCGGTGTGGTAGCTCGACGGACCCCAGTTGAGCGGCACGCTAGCGCCCAAGGCCGTGTAACTGCGCGACTGCGGGGGAGCACTGTCCGTAAACGTTCCGGACGCCAGAGCGATGAGGCTTGTTGCTCCCGTCTGCGACCACGTGCCCGAAGTGAGCGCTCCGCCAATAGCGGCCGGATGCCAGAGTTCGCCGTACGCCCAGCGAGTCGGGGTGCCAGCCGTACCGGGAAGTTGCCGGCTCTCCGACACCAGCACCGTCTTGCTCGTGCCATCCTGGAAATCGCGGAAGCCAACTTCCCGAACGAATGACATGCCACCCGGTGCAGCGTTGGTGCCAGACGAATCGACGACAGCAAAGGCAGTGGTGACAATGCCGCAATTCGCCCGGTAGTGGCTCACGCCCTCCCAGCCGATGGGTGGCGTTGGCGGCGTCACTCCACCGAAAGACGGGCAGAGAGCCCACGAAAGACGGGCCTGGGTGGCGGCCGTTCCATTCGTCAAAGGCTGATTGGCGGTTGTTGGGATAACCGTTGACGGGAACTGCGTGCTTCTCTTGGGCTTGTTGATGCCCGCCGAACCGGAAACCAGCCGCAGCAGATTGGTCTCTTCCATGCCGCCGAGGGCCTGGGCGAGCCAACTGAAGCCGTTGGTGCCAGTTGCGCCAGTGCCGCTGCTGACGGTGGGGAAATAGTTGTCACCGTTGCGGGCATTACCGTCGGCGTAGACATGAAGGCCGGTGCCCAACTGCTTGAGGTTGTTCACGCAGCTGATACGCCGGGCAGACTCACGGGCAGCCTGGACAGCGGGAAGGAGCAGACCGATCAGGACCGCGATGATCGCGATCACCACGAGCAGCTCGACGAGCGTAAAGCCCCGTCGCTTCGTGGAAGGAACGAGGTGAGACATGACGAATCCTCCGCCCTAGAGGGCAGTTAGCGTTACGGACCGAACAATGAAAAAATAAAGAATCAATCGTCCGCCGGGAGACCCCATCCCATGGCACGCCCCGAAAGGTCGTGGCCAAAAGGCAGAACCCCCGATCAAATAACTATATCGACCCTGTCCGGACATCGTCAACGGTCTGGCTCATGCCCCCCGCAGCGTTCCACGATCCTGCCGCAGCCCGCGAGTTTGCCGCGACGGTGGTCCGCCGCCTGCGCGGGGCCGGCCACGAAACCTACTGGGCCGGCGGGTGCGTGCGGGACGAACTCCTGGGGCGGACGCCCGCCGACTACGACGTGGCCACCGCCGCCACGCCCGGGGAAGTTCGGGAGGTTTTCGGTCGGAGCCGGACGCTGGCGATCGGGGCCTCGTTTGGCGTGATTACCGTGCTGGGGCCCAAGCCCGCCGGCCAGGTTGAAGTGGCCACGTTCCGTGCCGATGCCGCCTACACCGATGGCCGGCACCCGGCCGGCGTCACCTTTTGCTCTGCCCGTGAAGACGCCCAACGCCGGGATTTCACCATCAATGGCCTGTTTCTCGATCCGCTCACGGGAGAGGTCCACGACTTCGTGGATGGCCGCCGCGATCTTGCTGACGGGATTGTCAGGGCGATCGGCGTGCCGGCGATGCGGTTTGGCGAGGATCACCTGCGGATGCTGCGGGCGGTGCGGTTCACGGCGTTTTTCGGCTTCGTGCTGGAGCGGGAGACCCGGGCTGCGATCGAGAAAATGGCGGCGCTCGTCGGGGCGGTGAGTCCGGAACGGGTCGCGGCCGAACTGCGGGCGATGGTCTCCCGGCAGGGGCGGCGGCAGGCCGTCGAACTCCTGCTGGAAACCGGGCTGGCCGCGGTGACGGTGCCCGAGATCGCGCCGCCGGCCATCGACGAGTCGGCCTGGCGACGAGGGGGGGCGATCGTCGCCGCCTGCGACGAGCCGAGTCTGCCGATGGCGCTGGCGACCCTCGCGGAGACCGCTGATCCGGCCGCGCTGCCACGCACCACCGCGCGGCTGCGGCTCTCCAACCGGGAGGCCCGGGAGGCGGAATGGCTCCGCGCGGGCATCGCGGTCGTCGAGGGGGGCGCCGCTCCCGCGACACGGCCGTGGTCCGACCTGCAGCGGTGGGTGGCCGACGACCGCGGCCCGATGCTCGCCGACCTGCTCAGGGCCCGGGCGGCGTGCGGGCAGGCCGACCCCGGGCGGGCCACGTGGTTTACCGACCGCGCCGGCCGGCCCAGGGCGGAGATCGACCCCCCGCCGCTCGTCACCGGCAACGACCTGCTCGCGGCCGGTGTGCCGCCGGGCCAGGCCGTCGGGGCCGCGCTCGCGAGGCTTCGCACGCTCCAGCTCGACGGCGCCATCTCCACCCGAGAAGAAGCGCTCGGCGCCCTGCGGCACAAGAAAGCGTAACCGCGTAAGCGGTACGGCTGCACCATGAGTTCGCTCGGGCCTCGCGTGTTGCTGCCCGCATCGCTTACGCGATTGCGACTTCCAGAGGGGCGGGGTGCCGTCAGAAAGCGTAACCGCGTGAGCGCTCCGGCCGGCCCTCACGGGGCGTCGACTACTGCGGCGGGTCGGTCGGTGACGGCAGGTCGTGCAGCCCCTGCAGCTTGAAGACCTCGAGGAACCGCGGCGTGGTGCGGTAGCACGGCTCGCCACCGTCTTAGTGCGTGAGTTCGAGCAGGCCTCGGCGGACGAGCTGCCGCAGGACCGCCGGCCCGGCGTCGCAGCCGAGTTCCACGAGCCTGTCGCGGGGCACGGGCTCGTTCCAGGCGACGGCTGCGAGCACGTCGAGCGATTCCGCGTCGAGCCGCACGGCTCGCACCTTGGCCTCGAGAACGCTCCCCAGGCGGGCAAACTCCGGCCGCAGCCGCATCACCCAGCCGTCGTCTCTCGCGGCCACTTCGTAGGGGCAGTTGTCGGCGAGATACTGCGCTCGCAGCTGCCCGGCGAGGTCGTCCACCTCCTGCGCCCGCACGCCCCGCATCATGCCCGCCACGGTGCGGCTCGACAGCGGTTTGCCCCCAGCCAGCCCCACGAAGAGCAGCGCCTCGAGGATCGTGAGTGGGCTCACGCGGCAGGCATCGTCGGCCGCCGCGGGATCCTCGTCGGCGTCGAGGTCGGGCGAGGCATTGACGTGAACCACCTCGTCGACCGCCGCGTCGTCGGCCGCCCGCGGATCGGCCGCGCCCATCATCGCCGCGAAGGCCTGCGCGAGCTTGTCGATCGAGAGGCCGGCGTCGGACGGCGGCGCCGCGAAGCCCGCCGGTGGTGGCGTCGGTGCCGGATCGGTCTTTCGTGCCCTCGCCATCACGTGGTCCCGTGGATCGGCGGGCTGCCGCCCAGCCGGGAGATCACCGCGCCCGCGACCGCGCCGGGGGTTTCTTCGCGGATGACCGCCGCTTCAGCCGGCGGCCGTCCTTCGTGGCCGGCACGCTCTTGAGCGGCTCGGGCGCGCCGTCGAGCGGATCCCCGGCGGCGATCCCGGCCAGCCGCTCCTCGATGCGGGCGGCGTACTGCTCCGAGAGCTCGAAGCCGAGGAACCTCCGGCCGAGCTTCTTCGCCACCGCGAGCGTGGTGCCGCTGCCGCCGAACGGGTCGAGCACGACGTCGCCGGCATGGCTCGACGCGCGGATGATCCGGCCGAGCAGCTGCTCGGGCATCTGGCAGCCGTGCCAGCCCGACCGCTCCTTGAAGGTGCCGCAGACCCGCGGGAAGTACCACGTGTCGGCGTCGGCGGTGAAGCCCTCCTCGAGATCCTGCGGCCGCAGGATCCAGGTGTCGTCCGGCAGCCGGCCGGTGGGGCAGGCCCGCTTGTCGCCATACACCAGCTCCCGCGCGCTCGGCACGCGGATGGCATCGAGGTTGAAGGTGAACTTCGCCGGATCCTTCACGAAGTGAAAGAGGTGGGCGTGCGACCGGGCGAACTTCTGCTTGCAGTGCACGCCGAAGGTGTAGTACCAGACCACCCAGCTGCGGCACGTGAAGCCGAGCTCGCGGGTGGCGATTACCTTGAGCTCGGCGGCGTATTCGTCGCCGATCGCCAGCCAGAACGTGCCGTCGTCGGCAAGCGCCCGGCCCACCTCGCCCATCCATCGCTTCGACCACGCGAGGTAGTCATCGGCGGCCAGGCGGTCGTCGTAGGAGTCGTAGTCGTAGCCGATGTTGAACGGCGGATCGGCGAACGCCAGCCGCACGCTGCCGGCCGGCAGCCTCGCCAGCAGGTCGAGGCAGTCGCCGCGGTGCACGCGGTCGAGGGCGGGGCCAGCGGTCGGCGGAGGAGATGCGTTCCGTCGCATGGCCGCAGTCTAGCCGGTCGCCAGCCGCAGCGCCACCCGGCAGGCGTTCTCGAACGCCGCGATGTCGAGCTTCTCGTCGGTGGTGTGGATGTCCATCTGCCCGCAGCCGAGCGTGACCGTGGGCACGCCATTGGCCGCCATCCAGTTGGCGTCGAGGCCGCCGTTGGAGATGTCGAGCCGGGGCGCGAGCCCGATCTCGGCCACCGCCGCGCGAGCGGCTGCCACGCAGGGCTCGTCGTCGGCGAGCCGGAAGGCCTCGTAGTCGAGCCGGCCCTCCACCTTCACCTTCCCGCTGCGGCCGTCGGCGGCCCGCACCTGCTTCGCGGCGTCGGCAAACGCCTTCTCGATCGCCTTGACGATCCGCCCGCGGAACGCCGGGTCGTGGCCGCGGGCCTCGGCGCGGAGCGTGGCCGACTCGGCCACCACGTTGGTGGCCTGCCCGGCATGGATCACGCCCACGTTGCTCGTTCCCCGCTTGCCGTCCTTCTCGACGAGCCCGTGCCAGCCGTCCTTCACGAGCGACGCGATCGCCAGCGACGCGATCGCGATCGCCGACACGCCCTTCTCCGGCGCCACGCCCGCGTGGCTCGGGATGCCCTCGATCGCGATGTCCATGCGGTAGCCGCCCGTGGCCCCCACGGTGATCTTCTCCACGGCGCCGCCGTCGAAGTTGAAGGCGAGCTTCGGCCGGCCGAGGTCGGCCGCCTTCACGAACCGCGCGCCGTAGAGGCCCACCTCCTCCTGGATCGCAAACAGGAGCGTGAGTGGCGGATGCGGGATCTTGGACGTCAGGATCTGCACGGCGGTGGCGAGCACCACGGCCACACCGGCGCGGTCGTCGCCGCCGAGGCCGGTCGTGGGATCGGCGCTCACGATCACCTTCCCCTTGACCACCGGCTTCGCGCCGCGGCACACCGGCACCGTGTCCATATGGGCCATCAGGAGCCGCCGTGGGCCCGGCAGCGTGCCCGGCAGCTGCACGATCAGGTTGCCCACGCTGCCCTTGATCGGGGTCTTCGTGTGGGCCGTGTCGAAGGCGATCGTCCCCGCGGGGCAGCCCGCCTCCCGCAGCCACCGGACGATTCGTTCGGCCACCGCCTTCTCTTCGCCCGACACGCCCGGGATCGCCAGCAGGTCGAGCACGATCTTCCGGGCCGTCGCCAGGTCGGCCGCCGGCACGGCGGCCTTTTCGCCCGCCGCCTGCGAACGTGGGGCGGCGCGGCGTACACTGCCTCGCGGCGACGACGGCGAACGGGAGGCGGTGCGTGGCATGAGGCGGTTTCCAGCGGTGGGTGGGGGCTCGGGCCGACGTCGGCTGCCGAGGTGCGGAGTGTACGGTGGCCGCGGATGCGGTTCCACGACGGTCTCCCGGCCGCGCCGGGGCCTCTGCGCATGATGGCCGACTCCGACCCGCCGGTCCGGCTCGAGGGCGTGGTCAAACGCTACGGCCGCCGCACGGTGCTCGATCGCGTCACCTGCACGGTGCCTCCGGGCATCACCGGGCTCGTCGGCCCCAACGGCGCCGGAAAGAGCACGCTCGTTCGCGTGCTGCTCGGCCTCACGCGGATCGCGGCGGGAACCGTGCGGGTGTTTGGCCGCGACCCGGTCCGCGAGCCCTTCGCGGTGCGCCGGCTCGTGGGCGTGGTGCCCGAGGATGAGTGCACGGTGCCGGGGCTCGTGGCCGTGGAGATGGTCCGCTATGCCGCGCGGCTCTCGGGCCTGCCCGGCACCGAGGCGCTCCGCCGGGCCCACGAGGTGCTCGACTGGTGCGACGCCGGCCAGGAGCGGTATCGCCCCGTGGAGACGCTCTCGGTGGGCATGCGGCAGAAGGTGGCCTTTGCGGCCGCGATCGTGCACGACCCGCGGATGGTGATCCTCGACGAGCCCACCAACGGTCTCGATCCCATCGAGCGGCGGGCGATGCTCGGCCGGCTGACCACGCTCGCCCGCGACCACGGCAAGACGGTGTTCGTGTCGACGCACGTGCTGCCCGACGTGCAGGCGATCTGCGACCGCGTGATCGTGCTCGCCGCGGGGCGGGTGCGGCTGGAGGGTGGCCTCGCCGACCTGACCCGTCCCGCGGAGCCACTCGTCCGCCTCGTGGTGGCCGACCGGGCTCGCGAGTGCGCGACGGCGCTCGCCGGCCGGGGCGTGCGTGCGGCGGTCGTCGACGACACGGCGGTCGACGTGGTGCTCGATCCGACCGCGGACCGCGGCGTGGTGTGGCAGGCGGCGCGGCAGGCGGGCGCGGCGGTCCTGGCGCTCGAGCCCGTGCGGCACCGATTCGAGGACGTGTTCCTGCAGGCGATCGCCCGCGAGGATGCCGAGGCCGACCATGCCGCTTCATGAAGTCGGCTACCGCGCGTGGCAGGGCCGCCGGTCCGGCCCATGGGCGGCGGCCGTGGCGATCGCCACCACCGGCACGCGGCTGGCGTGGACGAGCCGCTGGCTGCGGCGGGCGGTGTTCTTCGCGTGGAGTCCGGCGCTCTTCTTCGCCGCGAGCTTCTTCGCATTCGAGCAGGCGATCGACGAAGGACGCATCGAGTCGCTGCAGGAGCGGGCCATCCGCGGCCGGCCCGTCGACGCGCTCGGGATCCTGGGCACGATCCTCGCCGACACCCTGGGCCGGCAGGACCGCGACGCGCCCGCCGCCACGCGCGAGGCGGAAACCGCGGAGATCCGGCGGCTCGTGTGGTCGCGGCTCCTGCTCTCCTTCATGCGGGCGCCGCAGGCGGTGCTGCTGGCGGTGGTGGTGGGGCTGGTGGCGCCCGCGCTCGTCTCCCGCGATCTCCGCGCGAAGGCGTGGCTCGTCTACTTCACTCGGCCCGTGGGCCGGCTCCAATACGTCGTGGGCAAGCTCGCGGTGCTCGGCACGGTGGTGGCCGCCGTGACGGTGCTGCCGGCGCTCGCCCTCTGGCTGGCCGGCGTGCTCGTGAGCCCGAGCATCGTCGTGATCCTGGAGACCTGGGACCTGCCGCTGCGGGTCGTGGCCGCGAGCCTGGCCCTCGCGGTGCCGACCGTGCTCCTGGCCCTCGCCTATTCGTCGATCACCGCCGAGAGCCGGATCGCGAGCTTCGCCTGGTTCGCCACCTGGGCCGCGTGCTGGATCGCCCATGCCTCGCTTGCGACCGCCGACTTCGCGGCGGCCACGGCGCCGCCGGCCGCCGCGGTGGACGGCGAGGAGGCGGACGATGCCGACTGGCGGCCACCGCTGCGACGGCTCAGCTGGCTCGCCCGGGCCGCGGGGCTCGACACCACCATCGATCGCTGGTCGTGGGTCTCGCCCTACCATGCCGTGGGCGTGATCCAGGCGTGGATCTTCGGCGTGGAGCGGCGGCCGCAGGCCGTGATTCCACCGGCGCTCGCGCTCGCGGCGGTGTCGGTCGCGGCCGTGGGCGTGCTGGCCTGGCGGGTCGCCGCCCCGATGAGAGCCTGACCGTGATCGAGATCCGCCACCTCACGAAGCTCTACGGCCCGGTGATCGGCGTCAACGACGTCACGGTCGATCTCGGCGCCGGTGCCCACGGGCTGCTTGGCCCCAACGGCGGTGGAAAGACGACGTTTCTCGGCCTCGTCACCGGGCAGCTGCGGCCGACGATGGGGAGCGTGCGGGTGTTCGGCGAGCGGCCGTTCGGCAATGCCCGCGTGCTCAGGCGGATCGGCTTCTGCCCGGCGGCCGACCTGGGCGAGCGGGCGGCGACGGCCACGGAGTGGGTCACGTATCTCGTCCGGCTGTCGGGCTTCACGCCCGCGGCCGCCGCAACGCGGGCCGCCGCCGCGCTCGAGCAGGTGGGGCTCACGGCCGCGGCCGGCCGACCGTTGGCCACGCTCTCGAAGGGGATGCGGCAGCGGGCGAAGCTCGCCGGAGCGATCGCCCACGACCCCGACCTCCTCGTGCTCGACGAGCCCTTCGTGGGCCTCGATCCCGTCGCCCGGCATGAACTCGTGGAACTGGTCCGCGGCTGGGCCCGGACCCGCAGCCTGATCGTCGCCAGCCACCTGCTCCACGAAGTCGAGGCGCTCGATGCCGGGCTCGCGGTGATCCTCGGCGGCCGGCTGGTGGCCAGCGGCACGGCGGCGGAGATCCGCGGCCTCGTCGATGCGATGCCCATGGAACTGAAGGTGCGGACCGCGGCGCCGCGGCGGTTTGCGGAGATCGCCTGCGCCATCGACGGTGTCGACGCCGTGCGGATCGACGGGGACGTGGTCGTGGTCGCGACCCGGCGTCCAGCGGCCGTGCTCGAGGAGGCGGTGCCGCGGGCCGTCGACGAGGGGCTCGGCGTGAGCGAGCTGGTGCCCGCGGATCGCTCGCTCGAGGGCATCTTCGGCAGGCTCGTCCGCCTGCATCGCGGGGTGCGGGCATGAGCACGCGTGAGAACCTCGTCGCCGCGACCGAGCCCGGCGCTGTCGCCCAGGCCCTCGTCGGCATCCGCACCGTGGCGGAGTTCCAGCTGCGGCGGCTGCTCACGAAGCCGCGGCTGGCGCTGGCCGCCGTGGGCGCGATCTTCCCCGCGGCCGTGATGCTCGCGGCCGATCGCGCCTCCCGCGGCCGGCTCGACGACGACATCCGCGTGGCGATGCTCTACGGGCTGATCCCCGAGGCGGTGTGCATGCTCGGCCTGCTGGTCACGATGTGCCCAGCGGTGGCCGACGAACTGGAGCGGGGCACGTGGGCGCATCTCGCGGTGCGGCCCGGCGGCCGCCGCTCGCTCCTGCTCGGCACGTGGGTCGCGGCGGTGATCTGGACGTCGGCGGTGGGCCTCGTGGCGACGGTGCTGGCGGTGCTGGCCACGGACCTCGGCGACGCGTGGGGCACGGCCCGAATCCTCGCGGCGCTCGTGCTGATCTCGTGCGTCGGCCGGGCGGCGCTGTTCGCGCTGCCGGCCGTGGTGATGCCCAAGCGGGCGCTCGTCGCGAGCGTGGGCGTGGCGCTCGTCGTGGAATACCTCGCGGGCGCGATCCCGGCGGTGGTGAATCAGGCGACGGTGAGCCTCCGCCTGCGAACGCTGCTCGTGTCGTGGATGGGCTGGGAGCGGCGGCTTCCGACGGAGGCGCAGCTGTTCATCGACCGGCAGCCGGAGTGGGTGCAGCTGCTCGCGGTGGGCATCCTCGTGGCCGTGCTGCTGACGGTGGCCGTCGCGATCCTCGACCGCCGGCAGTTCCCGCCGAGCGACGAGATCTGATCCTCGCCGATTCCGTCAGGCGTCGCCGCGGCACGCTGTGAGTGGAGTCGAGGGCTTCAGGAAGCCGCCATCGCGTGAGCGATGCGGGCATCGGGCCGTGTGGTTGGCTCAGGGCTACCAGTGCCCGGTCGCCGGACGTTCGGGTTGGCTCAGTGCTACCAGTGCCCGGTCGCCGGACGTTCGGGTTGGCTCAGGGCTACCAGTGCCCGGTCGCCGGAC
>JBJTRH010000195.1:0-11714 GCA_046076065.1 Planctomycetaceae bacterium
CGCCGCGTGCAGCGGACGCTCCAGCGGTACCGCGAGCTCCAGGACATCATCGCGATCCTCGGCGTCGACGAGCTCTCCGAGGAGGACAAGCTCGTCGTGCACCGGGCCCGCCGCATGGAGCGATTCCTCTCGCAGCCGTTCCTCGTGGCCGAGGTGTTCACCGGCAAGCCGGGCGAGATCACGAGCCTCGACGACACGATCCGCTCCTTCGAGGAGATCGCCGACGGCAAGTGGGACCACCTCCCTGAGCAGGCCTTCATGTACGTCGGCCCGATCGAGCAGGCCGAGGAGCAGGCCAAGAAGATGGCCGCCAAGGCCTGATCCCTCCGCCACACCGAGTGACCCACACGACCATGGCAGACACGAAGCAGACCGGCGGGGTGCGGTGCGTGATCGTCACGCCCGAGCAGACGAGCCTCGACACCCAGGCCCGGTCGGTCACGCTCCCGCTGTTCGACGGACTCCGCGGCGTGGGCCGGGGCCATGCGCCCTTCATCGGCCGCCTCGGCGCCGGTGAGGTGCGGATCGTGGGCGAGCAGGGGGGGCCGGCCGACGGCACGCGCCGCCTGTTCGTGGAAGGCGGGTTTGTCGAGGTGGCCCACGACTCGGTGACCGTGATCACGCAGCGGGCCGTGCCGGCCGAGAAGCTCGACGCGGCCGCCGCCCGGGCCGAACTCGAGGTGGTCGCCATCGCACGGGCCACGGGTGACGAGGCGATCGACGCCAAGCTCAAGGCGGCCGAGGCCGCCCGGGCGTTGGTGCGGACGGCGACTCGCGGTCGCTCGTAGTCGCGAACCGACTGGCCGACAACGCAGCCTCCGCCCCGGGACGCGGCGATCGGCGTGTCGCTCAACCCGCGATTCTTCGCAGAGATCCGGCGATTCCTCACCCCGTGAGGTCGCGGAGCGTCAGTCGCTCGTCGGCTGATCCGCGCTCGGAGCCACCACCAGCGCCCCCGTCTTGATCGCATTCTGCTTCTGGCGGATCAGTTCCAGCACGTCGGGCGGCAGCCTGTCGTTCCACGCGTGCCACGGGGCGAGCACGGCGCCGCCGCGGGCGAGCGAGGAGAAGTCGATGTAGTTCTCCGCCCGGATCATGCCCGCCGCCGACAGCTTCGTGACGTGGTCGAGGAGCGGGGTCATGCTCCAGACCGGCCCGGTAAGGACGGTGTCGGCGCCCTCGGCCGTCTGGTCGACGAGGTTGCCGAAGGCGAGCACGCCCTTCTCCCGGGCGGCGGCGATCGCCCCCTCACGCTCGGCCCAGATCAGGTCGGCGCCGGCGGCGATCTGCTCCAGCGCGGCCTGCTGCGCCCGGGGAGGGTCGTACCACGACCCGGTGAACGCGACCTTCACCCGCGCGGCGGGATTCGCGTCTTTCACGCCCTGCTTGAAGGCGTTGATCGCACGGTGCACCTGCAGGTCGCTCTTCCCGGCGACGACGCCCACCACGCCGGTCTTCGTCAGCCGACCGGCCGCGACACCGCAGAGGTAGGCAGGTTCCGAGAGGTTGCTGTCGAACACGGAGAGGTTCGGGGCGACCGGCGGCTGCGACGTGCCGACGAGGAACGCGATCCCGGGATTGGCCGCCGCCGCGGCCCGGATGACGTCGAGTGACTCCACGCCGTCGGCGACGACGATGTCGGGACGGCGGACGAGGGCCGAGTTGAGGCCGGCGGCCATCGCGTCGGCCGAGCCGAGTTTGTCCTGCCACGCGTAGGTGATGCGGCCCATCTTCTGGGCGTCCTGGAGCGCGGCGTGGATCACCTGGTTCCAGGGCTCCGCAAGTTCGGTGGCATAGGCCGCGAACACCGCGGGCACCTTGGCGGGCACCTGGGCGAGGCACGGAGCGGCAAGGCCGGCGAGGCAGAGCAGGGACGCGAGCAGGGCGCGCATGACGGGCATCTCCGTGGCGGGTGTCTCCCCAGAGACTAGCGAAGCCCGACGGCCCCCGCCCATGCCGATTCCCCCGGCGAAAACCCGGGAATCGCGGGGTTCGGGCCGTCAGGAAGCCGCAATCGCGTGGCTCGGGGCTGCCCATACCCCGTCGCCGGACGTGAGAGGATGCCATCGTGGCGTCCTCTCACTCGGATGCCGCCGGCACTCCGCCATCCTGGCTGCGTTTGGCGGCATACGCCGGCCACGGGGCACGGGCAGCCCCTCGCTGAGTGCAGGCCTGAGCGGTTGAACGGCCGGCTGGACGCCGGCCGATGCTCGGCGTGGTGAGCCTCGCGCTTCACCACCGCCGAGCCAAGCCCGCGGGGGCCAGGGATGGCCCCGCGGGCGATCCACTCAGATCTGCCAGTCGATGCACTGTTCCGGCGCCTCGCCGCGCATGCGGAGTTTCGGCTTCTCGAGCACCACCGTGGTGTGCGGGTCGACCGACCGCGTCAGCCAGACGTTCGAGCCGATCACCGAATCATGGCCGATCCGGGTCGCCCCGCCGAGCACCGTGGCGTTGGCGTAGATCACCACCCGGTCCTCGATCGTGGGATGCCGCTTCGTGCCGCGGACGAGATGCCCCTCCGCGTCCGTCTGGAACGACAGGGCGCCGAGCGTCACGCCCTGGTAGATCTTCACGTGGCTGCCGATCTCGCACGTCTCCCCGATCACCACGCCCGTGCCGTGATCGATGAAGAAGTGGTCGCCGATCGTGGCGCCCGGATGGATGTCGATGCCCGTGCGGGCATGCGACCACTCGGCCATCATCCGGGGGATCAGCGGCACATCGAGCCGATGCAGCAGGTGCGCGAGCCGGTGGATCGTCACCGCCTCGAGGCCCGGATAGCAGAAGATGATCTCGTCGAGCGTGCGCACCGCCGGATCGCCGTCGAAGGCGGCCTGCACGTCGGTGGCGAGCACCCGCCGCAGGTCCGGAATCTGCTCCAGGAATTCGACGGCCTTCGCCTGGCCAAGGGCCTCGAAATCGCCCTCCTCCGTGCAGTGCCGCGCCGCCTCGGAGGCCACCGGTAGATCGACCCCGTGCTCCGCGGCGGTCCGCTGGGCGGAGATCGCGTGCCGCAGCGCGCGGCCGATTTGCGTGGTCAGCTTGTCGTGCAGGCCGTCGACCAGGTCGCCCACGTGGTAGGTGACGTTGCCGAGGTGCAGATTCTCGCGGCGGCGGTACCCAGGGTAGAGGATCTCCTTGAGATCCTCGCAGGCCGAGATGATCGCCTCGTAGTTCGGCAGCGGGCAGTGGCCCAGGTAGTGGATCGTGGGGACGTCCTGGTACGTCTCGACGATCCGCCGGGTGAGTTCCGGCAGCTGCTCCTTGATCCGTACGTCGGTGGCCATGGAAGTCGATGGTAGAGGCGGGAAACCGGGCCCGGCAAACGAGTCACCGGTACGGTCGGCCCGGCCGGGCCACGGGGTTGAGAGATCCCGCGGAATCCGCGGAAAAGTGGCAGCCAACGCCCGCGCCGGGGAAACCCGGGCAGGATGTGCCGCCGGCCCCCAGGGAGCCTCATGCATCGCCGGCGGCGGCGATCGCATCCGGGAGGGTGAACGCCTCATCGTAGAGGGCCCGGCCGACGATGCACCCGGCGCATCCCAGGGCCGCCACACGGCGGATGTCGTCGAGCGTGGCGATGCCACCGGAGGCGATCAGCGGGGTGGAGGACGCCTCCAGCATGTCGTCGAGGGCCACGAGGTTCGGGCCGGCGAGCGTGCCGTCGGTGGCGATGTCGGTGTAGACGATGGCCGCCAGCGGAAGATCGGCATGCCGCTTCGCCACGTCGACCGCCAGCAGCGGGCTCGTGTCGACCCAGCCGCGGACGGCCACGCGGCCGTCACGGGCATCGAGCCCGAGCACGATGCGGCCCGGATGAGCGGTGGCCAGCCGCTCGAGCAGGGCGGGCTCCTCGACGGCCACGCTCCCGAGGATCACGCGACGCAACCCGCCCTCCAGGTAGGCCGCCGCGGCCTCCATCGTGCGGATGCCACCGCCGACCTGGCAGGGAATGCCGGCTGCGGCGGCCATCCGGCGGACGAGCTCCGCCTGCACGGCCTCGCCCACCTTGGCGCCGTCGAGATCGACGATGTGCAGCCGCCTCGCGCCACCGGCGAGAAACCGGCCCACCATCGCGACGGGGTCGTGGCCGAAGACCGTCTCCCGCGCGTAGTCGCCCTGCAGCAACCGCACGCAGTTGCCGCCCCGAAGGTCGATCGCCGGCCAGAGTTCCATCGCGTCCCTTCTCCCTGCTCAGCCACGTCCAACGAACGAGGCCAGGAGCCCGAGCCCCGTGGCCTGGCTCTTCTCGGGGTGAAACTGCGTGGCGAACAGCCGGCCCCGTGACACCGCCGACACGAACTCGCCGCCGTAGTCGGTCACCGCCGCCACCACGGACGCGTCGCTCGGCCGCGCGTGGTACGAGTGGACGAAGTAGAACCAGCCGTCGCCTTCGGCGGTGGCGGGGTCGCGCCACTGCACGGTGTTCCAGCCCATGTGGGGCACCTTGATGCCGGCGGGCAGGTCGAACCGCACCACCTCGCCCGACAGCAGGCCGAGCCCGTCGTGCCGTCCCCCTTCGAGGCCGGTTTCGAAGAGGAGCTGCAGCCCCATGCAGATGCCGAAGAACGGCTTGTCGGCGCGGACGTGCGCCACGATCGGCTCCACCAGGCCGCGATCGCGGAGGGCCCGCATGGCGTCGCCGAAGGCGCCCACGCCGGGAAGCACCAGCCGTTCCGACTCGGCCACCACCTGCGGATCGTCGGTGATCCTCGCGGCCGTGCCGAGCTTCTCGAAGGCCTTCTGCACGCTCCGCAGATTGCCGCTGCCGTAATCGACGATCGTAACCATGGGCGGAGTGTAGCAAGCGGCCGGAGGCCGGTCACTTCGCCGCCACGTCGATCGCCGCCCGGTCGGGGTAGATCACCAGCTCCACGCGACGGTTGCGGGCGCGGCCCGCGGCGGTGGCGTTCGACACGAGCGGGTGGTTGGCGCCATGGGCGACGAGGAACAGCTGCGCCTCGTGCATCGACGTCCGCTTGGTGAGGAAGTCGAACACGGCCGCCGCCCGGGCGGCGGTCAGCTGGTGGGGTGACGTCCACGACGCGTTCTGCAGCGGTTCCGTGTCGACGTGCCCCTCGATGCCGATGAAATGCCCCGGATAGACGCGCTCCAGCTCCGCCGCCACCTGCGTGAGCACGGCCGCCCCCTCCGGCAGGAGGTTGGCCGTGCCGCCGTCGAACAGGCGGTCGGCGGGCACGTCGATCCGCACCATGGCGCCGTCGAACCGCGGCTGCAGTTCGGGAAGCTTCAGCTGGGTCATCGCCGACTGCATCACGACGGGCGTGGCGGGCACGCCGCCATCGTTGCCGACCCGCGGCGGCTTGTCGCCTCCGGGAGGCAGGCCGGCCGCCCGCACCTGGGCGAGCTGCGACGACGTGCTGGCCAGCTGATCGCGGAGCGCCGCGATCTCGTCCTGCATCACCTGCGACTCCTGGCGGCTGCGCACCAGCGCCGTCTCGAGCTGCCGGCCGTCGACATCCGCATACGACGGGGGGAGCGTGGACGCCGTCACCTGCGGCAGGGTGTGGGCCGGCGCGGCGACCCCCGGTGGCGGTTCGAGGCTCGGTGGTGCCACCGAGGCCTTCTGAAAGGGATTGCTTGCGCAGCCGGCGGCACCCGCCGCCATGAACACCGTGAGCACGGCGAGCGGACGATGCCACGCGAAACGGTTGGACGACGGCACCACGGCTCCTCCGAAGCGGGCGGGATCGTAGGCAGCCGGGGCAGGGGGGGCAAGACCGCCGAAACGCCACTCAACCCGCGGAAAAACCCCGCACGCGGTGCCACGCCCAGAGCGTCGCCCCCGTGAGGCCGATCACCGCACCGACCACCGCGGCCATCTCGAGCGGCCGCTCAAAGAAGACCGCGGACCGCTCCCAGAGCGGATGCCACGCGAGCACCACCCCCGCGGTGGCCGCGCAGAGGCTCGGGCCGAACGGAAGCTCGGCCTCCCCGTGGATCACGAGCTGGGCGACACCGTGTGCGAGCCCGATGAACACCGCCAGAAAGCAGGCCAGCACGCACGGCTGCCAGCCGAGCCATGCCCCGACCATCGCCATCAGCGTCACGTCGCCAAGCCCCATCGCCTCGCGACCGAGGGCCAGCGAGGCACCACCACGGGTGAGCCAGACGATACCCGCGGAAACGACGACGCCGGTGAGCGCGGAGGCGAGCGCCCGCCAGTGGTCGCCGCCGGCCAGCCAGCCGCCCACGACCACCGCTACGCCCGCGGCCGCGACGACCCCACGGCCGCCGAGCAGTCCCGCCCATGGCGAGCGTGGGCCGTGGGTCGTCTCCGGCGGGCACGTGCCGACCGTCCACCAGACCGCGAAGGCGGCGAGGGCCGCGAGCAGCCCGGCTGGCGTCGCGTCCGCCCACGCGGGCCACGGCCCCTGCAGCGGTCCGGCGAGGCCGAGCACGTCGGCCTTGAGCAAAGGCTCCGCGAACAGCCGGGGCACTTCCCTGGCCACGGGCAGCAGTGTTCGCGGCCACACGGTCACCCATGCAAGACCGCCCAGCACGCCCGGGATGGTGATCGCGTCGGGAATCACCCGCTGCCGAAGGTCGACCCACGCGGCGGCGGCCAAGAGGAGGCCGAGGACTCCGTGCGCGGCGGCCCGAACCAACGACTCCCCCGCCGGCTCCGCGATCCCCGGCGTCACCAGACCACGCGCCATCACCTCCCACCACCAGAGCGCCACCGCCCCGCCTGCGACCACTGCCGGCGCGATCCAGGCCGTCCGTCGCGAGGGGATGTCGCTGGTGTCGCCCTCCGCCGCAAGGAGTCGCCCCACGCCGAGCCCCAGCAGCCTGCCCCCGAGCAGTCCCAGCACGAGGACGGCGGCCACGGTCACCACCAGCGTCATGGTGCGGTCTCCGCGGCCGCATCGGAGCATCCTGAGTCGAGCCACTCGATGATCCGCTCGGCGATCCGCTCGGGACCGTCACCCGCGCTGTCAAACGCCACGTCGGCGACCTCCGCATAGAGCGGCTCCCGTGCCGCGAGCGTGTCGGCGACCTCGGCGAGCGGATCCGGTCCGGTGAGGCCCGGGCGGCGGGCTGCCGTCGTCGGGTCGGCTGCCAGCCGCGAGCGGATCGTGGCGGCGTCGGCCCGCAGCCAGATCACGGGGCGACCGCTCGACCGCAGCCTCGCCCGGTTGACCTCTCGCAGCACCACGCCGCCGCCGGTCGCGAGCACCGCCGGCGGTCCGGCCAAAAGATCGACGAGCACCTCCGACTCGAGATCACGGAATGCCGGCTCGCCATCGGTGGCGATGAGCGCGGCGATCGATCGTGCCGCCCGCGCCTCGAGCACGTCGTCGGCGTCGATAGGCTGCAGCCCCAGGTGTCGAGCAACGAGACGCGCCACCGTGGTCTTGCCACAGCCGCGGTAGCCGACGAGGGTCACTCCCGACATGATTGACGTCTCCGAGCCGACCGTGGTCACGCCGGCTGCTTCGCCGACGCGGTGGCCCGCTTGAGGGCCTCCCGCATCACCTGGTGCGGCGGCTCGACGCCGTTCCAGATCCGGAACTGGATCGCCGCCTGCCGCACGAACATCTCGACGCCCGTCACCGTGCGGCACCCCGCGGCCCGCGCCTCCTTGATGAGCAGCGTGTTCTCCGGGTTGTAGACCGTGTCGAAGACCACCATGTAGGGGCGCAGGTGCTCCTTGTCGTACGGCGTCTCGTCGACGTTGGGATGCATGCCGACAGGCGTGGCGTTGACGATGCAGTCGTAGGGCATGCGGTGCCGGGAGGTCCACTCCACGGCCTTGCAGCCGACCTCCGCGGCGATCTTCTTTGCGCGATCCGCCGTCCGGGATGTGACCGTGACCTCGACGCCCTGCTTCTTGAGGCCGAACGCGACGGCCCGCGCGGCCCCGCCCGCCCCCAGCACGATGGCCGTCTTCAGGCCCAGGCCCTGGTGCTTGGCGGGGTCGTCTCCCTGGAGCGCCGCGGCGAGGCTCTCGACCGCAGCGATCGCATCGGTGTTGGCGGCCGAGATTCCATCCGTGCCGAACGACAGCGTGTTGGCGGCTCCGATCGACCGCACGAGATCGTCCACGTGGGCGGCGTGCTTGAGCACGGCCTCCTTGTGCGGGATCGTCACGCTCAGGCCGGCCAACGGCCAGCGGGCCGCCCCGGAGAGAAACTCGTCGAGCTGCTCGGCGGGCACGCGAAAGGGCAGGTACACCGCGTCGATGCCGGCCGCCGCGAGGGCCGCGTTGTGAACCACCGGCGAGAGGCTGTGTGCCACCGGATCGGCGACCACGCCGTAGATCCTCGTCGCCGGCGTGATCGCCTCGTAGCGGTACATCTCCCGCATCTGCCGCCAGCCGATCTGGCCCGGCGCGAGCACGCGGTCGTCGTTGAAGGTCGCGAATGTGAACGGCGCGCCGCAGCGTCCGGCGAGGATCCGCGTGGGCACGCCGATGTCGCCCATGCAGATGCCGACGGTGGGCAGCTTGCTTGCGTGCACCATCTGCAGCATCCGCAGGTTGTCGGTCGGATGGTTCGCCATGGCCGCGATCTTGACGACATCGGCGTCCATCGAGGCGAGCCGCTTGTGGAGCAGCGTGAGGTCGGCCGGCGTTTTCTGGAAATCGTGATGGCTGACGATGCGCTTCGTGGCCCCGTAGCGGCGGACACCGGCCGCGATGTCGTCCTCGAGGTCGACGTAGTCCGCGCCCTCGACGATCGCCGTGCGGAGCAGCGTCTGCCGGGCCTCTTCGGAGTGCTCCCAGCGGCCGCCGTCGGCCTTCCGTCGGCAGGTGACGATCACCGGGCAGGGGCGGTCCTTGAGCAGCCGCCTCACGTTCACCTCGCCCTGCAGGTAGTCGAGCCGCAGTTCGACGAGGCGGATGCCGTTGTCCACGAGGTGCTTGTGCTCGGCGATCATGTGCCGATGACGGCCGCGGCCGATGCTCACGCAGATCATCGCTGGTCCTGGGGCTGAGAGAGGGTGCGTGGGTGAAGTGAGGATCAGGTGCGGCGAAACTGGCGATCGAGATCCTGCCGCGAGAGCGTCAGCGACGTGGGCCGGCCATGGGGACAGTGGTGCGACTCCTCGACGATCCGCCGCTCGCGCACCAGGGCGTCGACCTCCGCCTGCGACAAGCGGTCGCCGGCCTTGATGGCCGCCTTGCACGCGAGACCATGGAGCACCTCGTCCACGAGCATGCTCGTACCGCTTCCAGAGGCCGCGGTCGCGGCCAGCCGGTCGAGCACCTCGCGGACGATCTCCGCGGCGGGGGTGTCGCCGGCCAGGGCGGGCTTCGAGGTCACGATCACGGTGGCACCGCCGAAGGGCTCGATCCGCATGCCGGCCCGCGCGAGCGTGGCGGCATGCTCGTCGACGAGCTCCAGCTCCGCCGGCGCCAGATCGAGCCGCTCGGGCACGAGCAGAGGCTGCACCTCGAGGCCGCCTGCCTCGACGGCCGCCTTGAACTTCTCGTAGAGCAGCCGCTCGTGGAGGGCATGCTGGTCGATCACGTCGATGCCGGCCGGCGTCTCGACCACGATGTAACGATCGTGCATCTGCACGGCGAGCCCCTCCGCGGGCCGCGACCGGGCCGCATCGTCCACCTCCCACGCGGGCGGCTGCACGGCGACTGCCGGTCCGGCCGGATCGGGGCGTGGCCGCGGCGGCACGTCGGACCACAGCGACCGCGGCGGAGCGTGGGCGGCCGCCGCCGGCGGGCCTGGGAACCGCTCGAACTCCGGCAGCGGCGCCGCCGGCCGGGGCTCCAGCCGCGTCGTCACGTTGCCGGCCAGAAATCTCGCCCGCAGCGCGGCCAGCACGAGACGGTAGAGCCGCGACGGCTCGCGAAACCGCACCTCCATCTTCGCGGGATGCACGTTGACGTCGACAGCGTCCGGCGGCAGGTCGAAGGCGAGGAACACGATGGGCTGGCGACCCGAGAGCAGCATCCCGCGGTAGGCCTCCTGCACGGCGTGCAGGATGGAGCGATCGCGAAACGGTCGCCCGCCCACGAACAGGTGCTGCAGGCGGCCGCTGGCCACGTCGTCCTCCGGCCGGCCGACGAAGCCGTGCAGCGAAATCTCGCCGTCGTCGGCCTCGACCTCGATGAGCCGGCCGGCCAGGTCCGCGCCGAACAGTCCGGCGATCCGGTCCCGCCAGGAGTCGGCGGCCGGGAGATCGTGGACGCGACGGCCGTTGTGCGAGAGCGAGAACGCCACGGCGGGATGGGCGAGGGCCGTGCGGACGAACGCCTCCGACGCGTGCGACCATTCCGTCTGGGCCGCCCTCAGGAAGGACCGCCTCGCGGGAACGTTGCCGAACAGCTGGTGGACCTCGACCGTGGTGCCGACCGCGCAGCCGTCGGGGGCCACGTCGCCGGCGCGGCCGCCATCGACCGAGATCGATGCGCCCGTTCCATCGGGCGTGCGGGAGCGGATCACCACCCGCGACACCTCCGCGATGCTCGCGAGCGCCTCGCCGCGGAAGCCGAGCGTGCCGATCCGCTCGAGATCTTCGGCGACCCGCAGCTTGCTCGTGGCATGCGCGGTGACGGCGAGCGGGAGGTCGTCGGCCACGATGCCGCCGCCGTCATCCACCACGCGAACCAAGGCGATGCCGCCCTGCTCGAGAGCCACGTCGATCCGCGTGGGCTCCGCATCGAGCGCGTTCTCGAGCAGCTCCTTCACGACGCTGGCCGGCCGCTCCACGACCTCGCCGGCGGCGATGCGATTAACGACCGACATCGGGAGTTGGTGGATGCGTCCCATGCGGTCCGGGGCTCAGGTGAGCTGATACTCCTTGATCTTCCGATACAGCGTCCGCTCGCCGATTCCCAGCAAGTCGGCGGCCTGCTCGCGGTTGCCGCCGGTGAGCTTGAGCGTCTCCGCGATGAACACCTTCTCGATCTCCTCGAGCGGACGGCCGACCAGCGCCGCCAGGCCGCCGCCCATGTCAGGCGCCGCCCCGGCCTCCGCCGCCGCGACGGGCGCGTCGGGATCGAGCTCGAGCGGCAGGTCGTCGACATCGAGCGTCTCATCGCAGTCCACCACGACCATGCTCTCGATCACGTTCCGCAGCTGCCGGACGTTACCCGGCCACGGAAACGAGCCGAGCTTGACGCGGGCCGGCAGCGACATCCCCTTGATGGCCTTGCCGTGCCGCTTCGCGAACTGCTTGACGAAGTGCTCGATCAGGAGGGGGATGTCGCCCGACCGGTCGCGGAGCGGTGGGATCGCGATCGTGACCACCTTGAGCCGGTGGTAGAGGTCGCTGCGAAAGCTACCGGCCGCGATCGCCTCCTCGAGATTGCGGTTTGTGGCCGAGAGAATCCGCACGTTGACGCGGACCGGGGTGTTCGATCCGACCCTCGTGATCTCTCCCGACTCGAGCACCCGGAGGAGCTTGATCTGCGTGGCCATCGGCATGTCGCCGACCTCGTCGAGAAACAGCGTCCCCCCGTTCGCATACTCGAACTTGCCGACCCGGTCCGCCGAGGCGTCGGTGAACGCTCCCCGCACGTGGCCGAACAGCTCGCTCTCGAGGATGTTCTCGCTGAGCGCGGCACAGTTGAGGGCCACGAAGGGCTTGCTCTTGCGGGGGCTGTTCTGATGCACCGCCTGCGCGACGAGTTCCTTGCCGGTGCCGGTCTCCCCCTGGATCAGGACGGTGGCGTCAGTCGGGGCGATCCGCTTGAGCCGCTCGATCAGCCCCAGCATCTGCGGGCT
>JBJTRH010000196.1:0-9369 GCA_046076065.1 Planctomycetaceae bacterium
AGCCCATCCGCCAGCCGATCATGTGGAAGCCCTTCGACATCGAGTGCACCTCGACGCCCACCTCCTTCGCGCCGTCGACCGACAGGAAGGAGAGCGGCTCTTCGTCGTAGGAGAGCATGATGTGGGCGGCGTCCTGCACGACCACCACGCGATGCCGGTGGGCGAAGTCGATCACCCGCTTGTAGAACTCGCGGGTCGCGGTCTTGCCGGTCGGGCTGTTGGGGTAGCAGAGCACGAGCATCTTCGTCTTCGCGAGCACGTCGGCGGGGATGCCGTCGAGATCGGGGAAGAAGTCGTTCTCCGGCACGAGCGGCAGGCGGTGCACGGTGCCTCCGTACCACCGCGTGGCGGTGCCGGCGACCGGGTAGCCGGGCACGGTCATGAGCGTGACGTCGCCCGGGTCGATGAACGCGGCGGGCAGCATCGCGTAGGCCGTCTTCGAGCCGATGCAGTGGTTGACCTCCGTGACGGGGTCGAGCACGACGCCGAACTCCCGCTGCATGAAGGCCGCGGCCGCTTCCTTGAAGGCGGCGATGCCGTTGTCGGCGTAGCCGCGGTTCTCGGGGCGGTCGACCTCCTTCTTCATCACGGCCCGCACGCCCGCGGGGGCCATCTCGTCGTTCTCGCCGATGCCGAAATCGAGCATCCGGCGTTCCGGGTGGTCGGCGAGGGCTTTCCGCTTGGCCCGCTTGATGAGTTCGAACTTGTAGATCTCGGTGCCCTTGCCGAACTTCGCACCGCCGATGCGTTGGGCGAAGCGGTCCTGAAACCACGGATCGGCGGGGGCGGTCGTGCTGGCCATGTCGAGCAGAACTCGGGAGGGGTGGGACGCGTAGGATCGGCAGATTGCCGGGCAGAATAGCGGGATCGGGCTGGGTTTCCAATCAGGCTGTGGCTGGCTGTGCCCGCTCTGGCGGCCCCGCAAAGCAGGGCGTATTCTTGAGAGACGGGGTGCCCGCGAGGCGAAGAGGCGGCATGAGCAGACGAACTCGAGGCGGTTCCGCAGGAGGCCGTCCGCGCCGCCGCGGTTCGCCCCTGCACGCCGAACGGTTGGAGCCGCGGCTGGCGCTGTGTGCCGGCCACTTCTTCGCCGACCTGGTCGACCCCGCCGCGGCCGGCTCTTCCCTTGCCTCGCAGTCCCTTCCGGCCGGGGGGCAGACGTTCGACGCGTCGCAGTCGTTCGCCGTGGGTCTGGCCTCGTCGACGGGTTCCCTCGCCACGCTCGGCGGAGAAACCACGGCCGCCGCCGCTGCCGCCAACGGGCTGCCCGACCTGCACAGCCTGCCGGGCGCTCCGACCGCGATCTACCTCGATTTCGACGGCGAGGGGGCCAACGCCGCCTACGACGTGGATGGCGACCCCACCACCTTCAACGCCACGGAACAGGCCACCATCACCGAGGCCTGGCGGCAGATCTCGGTCTACTTCTCGATGTTCGCCATCGACGTGACCACGGTGAAGCCCACGGTCCCGTTCGCCTGGCACGTGTCGAGCCCCGACATCTCGGGCGGCTACAGCTACGTCGGTGTGTTTCCCAACTCGTCGCCACAGTCCTTCAACAACGCCGGCGACGCCCGCACCCGTGTGTCCGGGATCGCGCACGAGCTCGGCCACAACTTCGGCCTCTCGCATCAATCCGACTACGACCTCCTCGGGAACAAGACGAAGGAGTATTCCTCGGGCTTCGATTCGCTGCATGGGCCGATCATGGGCGTCGACTACGCCCAGAGCATCCACAAGTGGTTCATCGGGCACCCGAGCGGTTCGGCGAGCAGCCTCCAGGACGACGTCGCCGTCATCGCCGGCAAGATCAAGGCCAGGCAGACGGCGGGCGGCGACGGCTTCCGCACCGACGACCATGGCGGCACGATCGCGACGGCCCGGGCCCTCACGCCGGCGGCCGACGGCAGCAGGTCGATCGCGGGCATCATCGAGCGGATGGCCGACATCGACGTGTTCTCGTTCAGCACCGCCAGGGCGGGCGTGTCGGTGGTGTCGGTCGTGCCCACCAAGCCGTCGGCGCTCGATGCTAAACTGGAGATCTACGACGGCACGGGGGTGCTCGTGGCGGCCAGCGACGGGGGCACGAACGAGCAGCAGATCGTGCTGCCGACCGGCGGCGGCACATGGTATGCCTTCGTGTCGAGCCACGGCGATTACGGTGATCTCGGCTCCTACGACCTCACCGTCAACGATCTGCCCGACGGCTGGCGGACGGCCGACGTGGGGAGCGTGGGCAACCCCGGCGACGCGGCCTACGACGCGAGCACGGGCACGTTCACGGTGTCGGGCGGCGGTGCCGACGTCTGGTCCACCGCCGACGCCTTCCGCTTCGCCTACCAGACGCTGACCGGCAACGGGTCGATCGTGGCCCGCGTCACGCAGAACCAGAACACCAACGCCTGGTCGAAGGTCGGGGTGGAGATCCGCGAGTCGCTGGCTGCCAACGCGAAACACGTGGCCATGGTCACCAGTGCCACCAGCGGTCCACAGCTGGTTTACCGCACGACGACCGGCGGCTCCTCGACGGGCGTCAACGGCACGGCCGCCGCGTTCACGCCCACCTGGGTCCGGCTCGTTCGGTCGGGCAGCACCATCACCGCGTCGCGGTCGGCCGACGGCGTCTCGTGGACCACGGTCGGGTCGGCCACCGTGTCGATGGCGTCGACCGTCTACATCGGCCTGCTCACCTGCTCGCACGACACGGCGAAGATCAACGACGCGAAGTTCACCAACGTCTCGTTCACCGGCACGATCAACGCGGCCGAGGTGGTCAACGCGCTCGCGGCTCCGGCCGGCGTGACGGCCACCCGCGGCACTGGCACGGCACTGGCGGTGTCGTGGCAGCCGGTGACAGACGCCACGGGGTACGTGATCGAGCGGTCCGACGACGGCGTCGATTTCGTCGACGCGGGCACCGCGGCGGCGGCGGCCACCACCTGGACCAACTCCGGGCTCTCCGGCTCGATGCGGTATTTCTACAGGGTTCGCGCCACCGACGCCTCGGGCCGCTCGGTCGCATCCGACGTGGTGAGCGTCGTCAATCGGCCGAGTGCCGTGACGAGCGCCACGGTCACTTCGTTGACGTCGTCGCAGGTGGTCCTCAACTGGCGCGACAAGAGCGGCGACGCGGGCTATCGGATCGAGCGTTCAAGCGACAACGTCACGTTCACGCAGATCGCCACCGTGGGCACGAACGTGCCGAGCTACACGGCGACCGGCCTGACCGTGGGCACGCAGTACTGGTTCCGAATCACGCCGATGACCGCGTGGGGCGACTCCGTCTCGACCACGATCACCGGCAGCACGAGGCTTCCGGCCGTGGGCGGCCTGGCCTTCACGTCAAAAACCGCCTCGGCGATCGGCATTCAGTGGACGGCCCTCTCCTCCGCCACCGGGTATCGCATCGAACGGTCCACCGATGGCACCACCTTCACCACGCTGGCGAACGTCGGCGCGCCCGAAGTCACCTACTCCGACACGACGGTCGCGCCCCTCGGTGAGTACTACTACCGCGTGGTCGCCACCAACGCGACGACCGAGGGCACGAACCCGCTGGCGATCTTCGCCGCGGCGCCGGCGGCAACGGCTCTGCCCGCGCCGTGGACGTCGGCCGACATCGGCAACGTGGTGGGCACGGGCGCTGCGGGACTTTCCTCGGGCACGTTCACCGTCGTCTCCAACGGCGCCGACATCTGGTCCACCGCCGACGCCTTCCGCTACACGTCGCAGCCGCTCGTCGGCGACGGCTCGATCACGGCCCGCGTGGCCACGCTGGAGAGCACGGCCGGCTGGGCCAAGATCGGGGTGATGATCCGCGAGTCGTCCGCCGCCAACGCGAAGCACGCGATGATGGTGGTGTCGCCCTCCAACAGCGTGGCGATGCAGTATCGCTCGACCACCGGTGGGTCGAGCACCAACATCGCCGGGCCGACTGGCAAGGCCGCACCCTACTGGGTGCGGATGGTGCGGACCGGCAACGTGCTCACCGGCTCGGTTTCGCCGGACGGCACCACCTGGACGCAGGTCGGCAGCGTGACGATCTCGATGGCGTCGAGCGTGCTGGTGGGCCTGTCGGCCAACAGCAATAGCACGACACTCCTCAACAAGTCCACCTTCACCAACGTCACGGTGAGCAACAACGCCCCCACTGTGGGCACGGCGGCTGTCGCCTCGCCGGCGACCGTCACCGGCCAGACGACGACGGTGTCGGTGGCCGGTGCCGACGACCACGCCGAGTCGAATCTGACGTATGAGTGGTCGGCCAGTGGGCCGGCGGCGGTCACGTTCGGAGCCGCCGGCACCAACGCCGCCAAGAGCACCACGGCCACCTTCACCAAGGCCGGCGCCTACATCCTCACCGCCACGATCACCGACACCGGCGGCCTGACCGTGACGTCGGCGGTGAACGTCACGGTGGCACAGACGCTCACCTCGATCGACGTCACGCCGACGACGGCGACGATTCCCGCGTCGACGACGCAGCAGTTCGCGGCCGTGGCCAGGGACCAGTTCGGCGCGGCCCTCGCGACGCAGCCGACGCTCACCTGGTCGGCGACGGGTGGCGGCACAGTCTCGACCGGCGGGCTGTTCACGGCTCCGGCCACCGCCGCCACCACCACCGTGAAGGCGGCGTCGGGTGCCGTGTCGCGCACGGCGACGGTGTCGACGATCGTCACGGTGACGACTCCCACCGTCGTGACACCCGCCGCGGCCTCACCGGCCACCGTGGCGGGCACCACCGCATCGCTCTCGGTGCTCGGTGCCGACGACGGCGGCGAGGCGGCGCTCACGTATGCCTGGTCATCGACCGGCCCCGCCGCGGTCGTGTTTTCAGCGAGCGGCACGAATGCCGCGAAGTCGACCGTGGCCACGTTCTCGAGGGCCGGCACCTATGCCCTCATCGCCACGATTCGCGACGGCGACGGTCGCACCACCACGTCGACCGTGGTCGTCGCCGTGAGCCAGACGGCCACCGCCGTGACGCTCACTCCGGGCACGGCCACGCTGCCGGCCGGGGCTACCCAGCAATTCACCGCAACCGTCACCGACCAGTTCGGCAACGCGCTTGCGACGCAGCCGGCGTGCACGTGGAGCGTGGCGGGGGGCGGCACGGTGACGACGGCCGGTGTGTTCACGGCGCCCTCGTCGGCAGCATCATCCACGGTGACCGCGGCGTCAGGCGCGCTCTCCGGCACCGCGGCGGTCGCGACGATCACCGAGTATCTCGTGACCGTTCCGGCCGGGCAGACGGTGATCGACGCCGGAGGCCGGGCTGGTCTGCTCGCCCTGCGGAAGCGGGGCGCGGGCACCCTGGTGCTCGCCGGCCCGAACGCCTTCACCGGCGGCGTGATCGTCGAGGAGGGCGCGGTCATCGTGCGCGACCCGGCGGCCACGGGGGGCGGCCGCATCGACGTGCGGATGGCCGGGCGGCTCACGCTCGATGTGGGCTCGGCATCGGTGCCGGCGACGGCGCTGTCGCTGCTGGCGGGAGGCCTGATCGACGTCGGGAGCGGAGGTCTGGCCGTGGCTGCCGGCGGCATCGGTGACTACCAGCTGCGGCAGATGCTGCTCGCCGGCCGGGCGGATGGCGGCTGGAATGGATCGACCGGCATCGTTTCGGCGCGGGCGGCCGCCAGCGAAGGCACGCGCGCGGTGGGCTGCCGGGCCGACCAGGCGGGCGTCACAATCGCCTTCGCAGCGGCCGGCGACATCGACGTCGACGGCGTGGTTGACGTGGTCGACATGTCGGCCGTGATGGCCGACGGCGGCTTCAACACGGGCGACGTCGCCACGTGGTCGCTGGGCGACTTCAACTACGACGGCGTGTTCGACCAGCTCGACATCTCCGAGCTGATCATGGCGGACGCGTTCAACGTCGGGTTCTACCGCGACTGAACGCGAGCCTGGCATGACCGGCCGCCGCCGTGCGACCCCGACCAAGACGTGCCCCGCCTGTGGACGTCCGTTCGCGTGGAGAAAAAAATGGGAACGCGACTGGGATCGCGTCGTGTACTGTAGCGACCGCTGCCGCCGTCGCGGGCCGGCCGAGAAGAAGGACGAGGCATCATGAGTTTCGGAACCTACGTGATCGCGGGCGGCTCGAGTGGCATCGGGCTGGAGCTGGTCCGCCTGCTCACCCCGACGGCAACGCGGATCGACGTCTGGTCGCGGACCGTCGGCGGCCTTGAGCCCGGCGGTGTGATCCACCACGCGGCGTGCGACTTCGCGGCGGCCGACGGCGGGCTGCCCGAGCCCCCGGAGGCCGTGCACGGCGCCGTGTACTGCCCGGGCACGATCACGCTCAAGTCGTTTCGGAGCCTCGGCCTCGCCGACTTCCGCCACGACCTCGAGGTCAACCTGCTCGGGGCGGTCCGGTTCCTGCAGGCCCTCCAGCCGCGGCTTGCGGGCGGCGACGGCGGTCCGGCGAGCGTCGTGCTGTTCAGCACCGTGGCCGTCGGTCAGGGCATGCCGATGCACGCGTCGGTGGCGGCGGCGAAGGGCGCCGTGGAGGGGCTCGTGCGATCGCTCGCTGCCGAATGGGCCCCGAAGGTGCGGGTCAACGCGATCGCCCCGGCCCTCACCGACACGCCGCTCGCCGGCCGGCTCTTGTCGTCGCCCGAGAAGCGCGAGGCCTTGGCGGCAAGGTATCCTCTCAAGCGGATCGGCACCGCGGCCGAGGTCGCAGCGCTGGCGAGGTTTCTGCTCTCCGCGGAGAGCGGCTGGATGACCGGCCAGGTGCTCGGGCTCGACGGCGGCATATCGACGCTGCGGACCGGTTGACCGCGGCCCAGTTGCGACAGGCAAGGACACCACTCGATGGCCCCCAAGGAAGCGACGCTCCCCACGGCCGAGGAACGCACCTCGGCGCTCAAGGCCCGGCGGCAGCTGAAGATGGCCCGCTCCGCCCATGCCTACGTGCGGGGCAACACCAAGAACTTCTACGAATGGCTCGAGGGGAGCACCGGTCAGGCGGTGCCCGCCGGGCCGGCGGTCTGGATCTGCGGCGACTGCCACGCGGGCAACATCGGCCCGATCGCGAGTTCCAAGGGCACGATCGCCATCCAGATCCGCGACCTCGACCAGACCGTGATCGGGAACCCGGCGCACGACCTGATCAGGCTCGGGCTGTCGATGGCCAGTGCGGCCCGCGGATCGGATCTGCCCGGCGTGACCACCGCCCGGATGATGGAGCAGATCACCGAAGGCTACGAGCACAGCTTCGGCGCGGCCGCCGATGCCGAGGAGGAGTGGCCGATGGTGGTGCAGGCGGCGATGAAGGCCGCGCTCAAGCGGAAGTGGAAGGACCTCGCCCGCGAGCGGATCGAGGACACGACCCCCGCGATCCCCCTGGGCCGCACCTTCTGGCCGCTGGCCGACGACGAGCGGGCGGGCATCGAGGCGATCTTCGCGACGGATGCCGGCCGGCGGCTGGTGACGGCGCTCAAGTCGCGATGTGACGATGCGGAGATCGAGGTCGTCGACGCCGCCTACTGGGTGAAGGGCTGCAGCTCGCTCGGGCTGCTTCGGGCGGCGGTCCTCGTGTCGCTCGGGGGCAAGAAGGGCGAGCTCTGCCTGATCGACATCAAGGAGGCGGTTCCGGCCCTCGCGCCGCGGGCTGCCGAGGCCGAGATGCCGGCCGACCATGCCGAGCGGGTGGTGGCCGGCGCGTGGCACCTCTCCCCGGCGCTCGGCGACCGGATGCTCGCCGCGAAGGTGCTCGACCGCTCGGTGTTTGTCCGCGAGCTGCTCCCGCAGGACCTGAAGTTCGACGTGGCCGACCTCACCTGCGAGGAGGCGATGCGGCTCTCGCGGTATCTCGCGATGGTCGTCGGCAAGGCCCATGCGCGGCAGATGGACGAGGCCACCCGCAAGGCCTGGCAGGAGGAGCTCAGCGGCCATCGCTCCAAGACGCTCGACGCACCCAGTTGGCTCTGGGCGAGCGTGGTCGACCTGCTCGCGACGCACGAGAAGGCCTACCTCGAGCACTGCCGCCGCTATGCGACCGAGGCAGCCGGGTCCTGAGTGCGATGCGTGTCGGCTCGCGTGGCTCCGATTAGTCGCCCGCCCAGCGGGCATGCAGCTGATCGAGGGCCGCAGCTGCCTCGGTGAGCAGCGGCGAGTGGCCGAGGTAGCGCTCGGCCATCTCGCGGCGGCCGCGGGCGAGCAGCATCGCGTAGACGTGCAGCTCGAAGTGGAGCCGGAGGCGGCGGGCCGCATCGTGCTCGCCGACGGCCGCAAGCACGCCCGCGAGCGCCTCGGCGGTTGAGAGCTGCCCGGGGCCGGGCTGGTCACGGAGCCAGAAGCGGCCCGGCTCGCGGCCCTGGTCCGGCAGGCGCACGCATCGCCCCAGGCCCTCGACGGAGTGGAGCATCTCGCCCGCCTGCCGCCAGGTGCCGTCGAGCAGCACCACCTGGGGAGCGGTGCGTGCGTCGGCGTCGCCCGCGGCGGGAAAGGGCTCGCCGTGCGGATGCAGAATCCAGACCTCGCGGTCCGCTCGCAGCGAGCTGGCGGTGAGGCTCAGGGGCGGAAAAAACCTGCTCTGCCGCTGGTACACGTGCTGCGTGGTGCCGGTCACCACCCGGGCCACGAGGGTGCCGGTGCTCGATGGCTTCCGCTGCTCGCCGCGGTGGATGAGCACGTGGACCGCGAGCTGCGTGTCGACCGGCGGCAGCATGTCGCAGATGCACCACCGCGGCTGCAGGCTGCATCGCGGGCAGCGGTCGGCACCGGCGCGAACGACACTTCGTGGCATGCGGAGGGACCGAGCGAGAGGGTGGGAATGAAGGAAGTGGAACGGCCAGGGTTCAGAACGCCGCCCGCAGGATGCCAACCGCGGCCGCGGCCAGTACCACCAGCGGCGTGGGGATCTTCGCCATGGTGAGGGCGATCGCGGCGAGGGCTGCGATCGCGACCGACACCACGTCGACGCGACCGGTGTCGAGGAAGGCGTCGCGGGCGAGCCGCACGGCGAGGAGGGCGATGGCAGCCACCACGGCGGCGCCCACTGCCGTCAGGGCCCGGCCCAGCCGCGAGCCGGCATGGATCGACCGGACGGCGGGCGCCAGGGCGAGAATCATGGCGAAGGATGGGAGAAATGCGAACACCGTCGCGATGGTGGCGCCCTCGAACCCGGCGGCAGCGGCAGCCGACGCGGGCGCAGCGTTCCAGCCGGCGAGAAACCCGATGAAGGTGACGACGAGGATCAGCGGGCCAGGCGTCGCCTCCCCCATCGCCAGCGCCGTGAATCGCTCGCCCGCCTCGAGCCAGCCGCGGGCGACGGCCTCGTCGAGCGCCCACGGCACCACGGCGTAGGCTCCGCCGAGGGAGAGCAGCGTTGTTTCCGTGAACAGCGTGGCGACGGCGGGG
>JBJTRH010000197.1:0-2781 GCA_046076065.1 Planctomycetaceae bacterium
ACCTGCTCTCGGGCCAGACGATCTACGCCAAGCTGCGGAAGGCCTCGACCATCGACGACGTCTTCATCCGCGACGCCGCCGGCAAGCCGCGCGGGGGCATGAAGATGGCCAACGGAACCAACTCGCAGAAGGACGCGCCGTTTCCGGGCACCCGCTCGAAGTCGGCCGCCCTCGTGCGGCAGAAGTTTCTCAAGGCGATCGACTACCGCCGCAAGGTCGAGGCGGCGAAGGGCGACGCCGCGAAGCTCCCCGACCGCGATCTCGAAATGGAAGGGCTGCTCGACGTGCTCGATGGCCGCGTGGTGGTGCACCCCCACTGCCACCGCGCCGACGCCATCCCCCCCGTACTGCGGCTGCGGGACGAGTTCGGCTTCAAGGTCGTGCTCCATCACGTCAGCGAGGCCTGGAAGGTCGCCGATCAGCTCGCCAGGGCCAAGGCTCCGTGCTCCGTGATCGTGGTCGACGCGCCCGGCGGCAAGATCGAGGCGATGGACCTCTCGCTGGCGACCGGCGCCGTGCTCGAGAAGGCCGGGGCGCCGGTCGCGATCCATACCGACGATCCCGTCACGGACTCCCGGCTCTTCCTCCGCGCTGCAGCCCTCGCGGTGCGGGCCGGCATGAGCCGCGAGAAGGCGCTCGAAGCCCTGACGCTTGCCGGGGCCCGGATGCTCGAGCTCGACGACCGCATCGGCTCCCTCGAGGCGGGAAAGGATGCCGACCTCGTGGTGCTGTCCGGAGACCCGTTCTCGACCCGCACGAAGGTGCTCCAGACGTGGGTCGAGGGAAAGAAGGTGTTTGACCGCGACGACCCCGAGGACCGGCTGTTCGCCGTGGGCGGTTACGGCGCCGGGCACGATCAGAAGGCCCATGCCTGCTGCACCGACGCGCGGCTCTCGGAGACGAAGTGATGCCAGCCCTTCGGTTCGGTGTGGTGCTCGCAGTCGCCACGGCCGTGGCATCGGCCGCCCGGGCGGCCGAGCCGCCCGCGGAACTCGTCGCCATCTACGGTGACGTGGTCCACACGATGACCGGCCCGCCGATCGACAAGGGCGTGGTCGTCATCGAGAGCGGAACCATCGTGCTCGTCGGGTCGGCCCTCGACATTCCCGTGCCGCCGGCTGCGCGGGTCGTCCGCGGCCGCGTCGTCACGCCGGGGCTGATCGACGCCCACACCGTGGTGGGCCTGACGGGCTACCTCAACCAGGAGCAGGACCAGGACCAGCTCGACAAGGCGGAGCCGATCCAGCCCGAGCTCCGCGCGATCGACTCCTACAACCCCCGTGAGCGGCTGATCGAGTGGGTCCGGGGCTTCGGCATCACCACGCTGCACACCGGCCACGCACCTGGCGCGCTGGTGTCGGGGCAGACCATGGTGGTCAAGACGGTCGGCGAGACGGTGGACGACGCGGTGCTCGTGCCGGCCGCGATGGTCGCCGTGACGCTCGGCGACGATGCCCGCCCGGGCGACGACAAGAAGTCGCCGGGCACGCGAAGCAAGGCGGTGGCCATGCTCCGCGGCGAGCTCGTGAAGACCAAGGACTACCTCCGCAAGCTCGACCTCGCCGATCCCGAAAAGCGGCCCGATCGCGATCTCCGCCGCGAGGCGTTCGCCGACGTGCTCCGCCGCAAACTGCCGCTGCTCGTCACGGTCAACCGTGCCACCGACATCGACGCCGCCCTGCGGATCGCCGACGAGTTCGGCATCCGCATCGTGCTCGACTCGGCCGCCGAGGCCTACCTGGTGGCCGATCGCATCAAGGCGGCGGGGGTGCCCGTGATCGTGCATCCCTCGATGCGCCGCGGTGGCAACGGCGAGACGGAGAACATCAGCTTCGAGACGGCGGCCACGCTGCGGGCCAAGGGGATTCCCGTCGCCCTCCAGAGCGGGTTCGAGGGCTACGTGCCCAAGACCCGTGTGGCCCTCTTCGAGGCGGCGATCGCGGCGGCCAACGGGCTCACGACGGAGCAGGCCCTGGCGACGATCACGACCGACGCAGCCGCGATCCTCGGCGTGGCCGACCGCGTCGGGGCGCTCAAGCCGGGCCTCGACGGCGACGTGGCCGTGTTCGATGGCGACCCCTTCGAGTACACCACCCACTGCACGGCCGTGGTGATCGACGGCCGCGTGGTGAGCGACGAGCCCCGGTGACACGCAGAGGCTCGCGCCGCGGGTTCCACGCGGCGATTCACACCGCCGGTCGCGTCTGGGGTTCGCGGTAGCGGCGGGCGAGCAGGGCCGTCGCCTCCGCGTCGCCGGGCACCGTGCGGCTGACGGGATCGTAGGCGACGGGGCGGCCGAGCGTCAGGGCCACGTTGGCCAGGATGCAGCTCGCCGACGAGATGTGGCCGTCTTCGATGTCGGCCACCGGCCGCCCGCGACGGTCGACCGCCGCCAGAAAGTCGAGCATGTGGCGGCGGGTTGCCGGAGCGGCGTTGAGCTCGATGTCCTTCTCGGCGACATCCTCGGGATAGCGGTCCTTCTCGTACACGCACTCGAAGCGGATCGGCTCGCCCTTGCCCTTCGGCACGAACTCCGCCTTCATGGTGCTCGCCTTGAGCACTCCCTTGTCGCCGTGGATGAACAGGGCCCACGGGTAGTCGGGGTCGGGGGGTACGCCCCACGTGCGATGCTGCCAGACGCACTGCACCGGGCCATAGTCGAACACGGCCGTCTGGGTGTCGGGAATCGTCGACCTGCCCCCGCGCTGCACGAGAATGCCGCCCCACGACGCCACCGACCGGGGCCTACACCACAAGGTTTAATGACAAACTTAAAAGCTA
>JBJTRH010000198.1:0-2235 GCA_046076065.1 Planctomycetaceae bacterium
TTTTTTCGAGCACCTCGCGAATCGCCTCGTTGGGATACGTGACCGGCTCCTCGCCCGCCCGCCGCCTGAGATACGGATGCACCATGTCGCCCTGGATCGGACCCGGCCGCACGATCGCCACCTCGATCACGAGGTCGTAGAAGCAGGCGGGCCTGAGCCGCGGGAGCATGCTCATCTGGGCCCGGCTCTCGATCTGGAATACGCCCACCGTGTCGGCCCGCGAGATCATCTCGTAGACGGCAGGGTCCTCCGGGGGCACCGTGGCGAGCGTGAGGTCGGGCCCGCCGACATCCTTCACGAGATCGAACGCGCGGTGGATCGCCGTGAGCATGCCGAGGGCGAGGCAGTCGACCTTCAGGATTCCCAGCTCGTCGAGGTCGTCCTTGTTCCATTGCACGATCGACCGGCCCTCCATCGTGGCCGGCTGGATCGGCACGAGCTCGCAGAGCTCGCCCCGCGTCATCACCAT
The DNA here is from genome assembly GCA_046076065.1 of Planctomycetaceae bacterium. GTDB lineage: Bacteria > Planctomycetota > Planctomycetia > Pirellulales > UBA1268 > QWPN01. The sequence goes on from JBJTRH010000198.1 coordinate 470, forward strand.
GCCCCCCACGTGCTGGCCGAGATGGCGGGGAAAGCCGACGAGGCCGCCGACGAGCGTCGCGAGCCTCGTGCACACGTCGCTGGCGGGGTCGAGCCCCGCCTCGGCGAGCCTCGTCGGCAGGTCCTCGCACGAATCGCCCACGTCGATCACCCCGGCGATCGCCTCCACGCGGTCGAGCGAGAAGCCGAGCGCCTTGGCGAGGTCGCGGGTGGCCGACCGCAGACGATACGAGATCACCTCGGCCGTCATCGCCGCCCGGGAACGGCCGTAGGTGTCGTAGATGTACTGCAGCACCTCCTCACGGCGATGATGCTCGAAGTCGACGTCGATGTCGGGTGCCTCCTTCCGCTCACGGCTCACGAACCGCTCGAAGAGCACGTTCATCCGCGCCGGATCCACCGACGTGATTCCCAGGCAGTAGCAGACGCACGAGTTGGCCGCCGAGCCGCGGCCCTGGCAGAGGATGCCGCGGTGGCGTGCAAACCGCACGACGTCGAACACGGTGAGGAAGTAGGCCTCGTAGCCGAGCTCGGCGATCAGCGCGAGCTCGTGCCGCAGGAGCTCCTGCACCTTCTCCGGCACGCCGGCGGGATACCGCTTGTGCGCCCCCTTCCAGGCGAGGTCGGCGAGGTGCTCCCCGGCCGTGCGGCCGGCGGGCACGATGGCGTCGGGGTATTCGTAGCGCAGTTCATCGAGCGAGAAGCCGCAGCGGGCGGCGATCTCGGCCGACCGCTCCACGGCGGCCGGCCAGAGAAACCGCCATCCGGACGAATCGACGGTGCCGCGGCCGGTGGGCAACGCCGCGAACCGTTCCGCGATCCGCCGCCGCTCGTGGAGGTGGCGCTCGCCGTTGGCCAGGAGTGTGTCGCGGATCGCCTCGATCGTCTGGCCCTGCCGCACCGCGGCCAGGGCTTCGAAGAGCGGCAGCCGCGACCGCTCGTGGTAGCGGATGTCGCCGGCAGCCACGAGCGGCACGCCCACCTGGCCGCTCACCCGCTCGAGCCATTCGAGCCGGTCGTCGTCGTCGCCCTCGAGCGCCACCTCGGCAAGCGCCCAGAGCCGGTCGCCAAACACCTCGCGCCACGCCTCGAGGCCCTGCGTCACGTCATCACAGCCTTCACGACTCCAGGGCATCACCGCGCCCGCCAGCAGCCCTGCGGAATGGGCGGCGACGTCGTCGAGCGTCACGAGGCAGCCGCCGGAGCGGGCAGCCGCGTGCTCAAACCTCGGATCCGTGGTCGCCCCGGCCTCGCCCCGTCGCATGTGGCCCCGGGTGAGCAGCCGGCAGAGGTTGGCATAGCCGGTGCGGTCGGCGACCCAGAGCACGAGCGGCGGCGCGTCGACGGGCTGGAGGCTCGCTCCGACGATCAGCTTGATGGCCGGATTCGCGCCGAGATCCTTGGCGGCGGCATGCGCCCGCACGATGCCGGCGAGCGTGCCGCGGTCGGTGATCGCCAGCGCCTCGTAGCCGAGCGCATGGGCCCGCCGCACCAGTTCCTCGGGATGCGATGCCCCTTCCAGGAACGAGAAGTTGCTCGTGCAGTGCAACTCCGCATACCTCGGCCCGATGTCGTTGGTGTCAGTCATGCGAACATCCCATGGAGAAACCAGCCGCCGTCCCGCAGGCGGCGAAACAGCCAGAACCGCTCTCCCGAATCCGTCTCCACCACGTAGTAGTCGCGACGGACGGTCGGGCCCCGCCACCACGCCGTCTCGATCCGCTCAGGGCCGTGCACCTGCACCACGCGGTGCAGCACGTCACCGAG
>JBJTRH010000199.1:0-42127 GCA_046076065.1 Planctomycetaceae bacterium
CCTTGACGAACCGCGTGCCGCAGCACGACGGCGCCGCGCCGCAGCTCGGTTCGTCGGACGACTCACAGCTCGAACACGATGCACGCGCCGCGGCGAAGCTGACCGTGGTCATCTTCGCGCAACCGTGCTTGTAGCTGGCGAGCCCGCAGTACGCGGCGTCGGCCCGATGGACCGACGTCACGACGCTGGCGATCGCCAACAGACAGGCGAACCACGTCCTATTCATGTCTGCCGCCTCTGTCGAGGAGGCCTCCTGCACTGGGTGAAACCGGGAAACGACCGTTGGGATGCGGGATGGCAGCCCATCTCCACACAACCTCAAGGATCGACCACAAACTCCCCGCAGGTTGACCACTCAACGCAACCATCCGGGTTTTTCCAGAGCCCCGGGCGCGTTACAACCGGCAGAGTCTCCGGGTGGTGCCACGGTTCCTTGGCACTTCCCCGCACGACCGGTACAGTCCGACCGCGATTCCACGCAGGTTCCCGCCGGCAGGATTTGCCATGACGGATCAGCGCCCCCAACCGTCACAGCCGACCGACCCCGTTTCCGATGCATCGGTTCCGAAGGTGGTGGTCAGCCGACTGAGCCTCTACCTGCGGGAGTTGCAGCGGCTCGTGGCGTCGGGGCAGCAGACGATCTCGTCGGGTCAGCTCGGCACCCTGCTCGGCTTTAGCGACGCGCAGGTCCGGAAGGACCTCGGGTTCTTCGGGCAGTTCGGCTATCCCGGGGTCGGCTACCGCTGCGACGAGCTGATCCGAGCGATGCGAGACATCCTGGGCACGAACCACGCGTGGAACGTGGCCATGGTGGGCGTCGGGAACCTCGGCCAGGCCCTGCTCGGCTACCGGGGCTTCGGACGCCAGAACTTCGCGATCGCCGCCGCCTTCGACGCGGATCCCGGGAAGGTGGGCCAGACGATCCAGGGCGTCCGCGTGCAGCCGCTCGACGAACTGGCGGCCACGATCCGTGAGAGGGGCATCCGCATCGCGATGGTGGTGGTGCCCGCCGACCGCGCCCAGGAGGCCGCCGACCGGCTCGTCGCGGCGGGCATCGAGGGCATCGTCAACTTCGCGCCCGTGACGCTCGCGTTGCCACCGCACGTGCAGAACGTCGGCGTGGACCTGGCCATCGAGCTCGAGCAGCTGTCGTTCGCCGTCACGAGCAAGCTGGCTCGGCCGGGGGGCGATGCGGCAGACGCCCCGGCCGGCTGATTGGCCTCGAACGCCGCTGGTATAGTGGGGTCTCCTGCCCGATGGTGTAACGGTAGCACAAGGGATTTTGGTTCCCTTTGTCTAGGTTCGAATCCTAGTCGGGCAACTGCCCCCGCGAGGGTGCTTGCGGACGCCCCGTCCGCACGGCACATTACTCAGTACGTGAAGCCGGATGGCGTTCCAGCCGCCCGATTTCCCCGCTCGAGTTCCAAGGATCCGCTGGTGAACCGCTGACCGTCGCCCGCCTTCCCAGGCCGCCGACGGACGTCTCATGCCCCGCCGCCCTCCCGGGCGAGTCCGCGCGGCATCGTCGTGTTCCCGCCCCTCTCGATCGCCGGCCCGCGCCGGCCGATCCGCCCCCTTGGAGTCAGCCATGTTCCGCCACACCGCCTGTGCGCTCGCCGTTCTCGCCTCGCTCGCTGCCGCCGCCTTCGCCGACACCGTCTATGTCGTCAGCTTCACCACGGGCGAGCTCGTCCGCTACGACTCGGCCGATCCCGCCGGCACGAAGGCCGTGCTCTCGGGTTCGGGTTCGCTGGTCAAGCCGGGCGCCCTCGCGGTCGGACCGGACGGCAACCTCTACATCGGTGAAGACGGCGACGGGTCGACGTTCGCCCCGCGAATCTCGAAGTTCGAGCCCGCCACGCTCACGCTCTCGACGGTCCACGCATTCGGCGGCTTCGAGGTGTTTCCCGGCAGCCTGGCCTTCAAGGGCAACGACCTGCTGATCGGGCGGAATCCCTTCTACGGCAACACGGGGCCGATCGTGAAGCTGGCCAACGCCACCGGCGGCGCGATCGCGACGAGCGACTACACGACCGGGGGCGCGCTCGCGAGCAGCCCGGGGCTGGCCCTCGCGGCGGATGGTCGCCTCTACGTGGCCGACCAGACCTACAACTTCATCTCCGGCATCGCCAGCGGCCCGGTCAAGCGGTTCGACGCCGCCGGGGCCTACGTCGGTGAACTGATCGCCAGCGGATCCAGCGGCCTCGCCGGCCCCACCGGCCTGGCGATCAGCGGGTCCTCGCTCTTCACGGCGAGCATCATGAACGGCACCGTGCTCCGCACCGACCTGGGCACCGACGCGACCACCTCCTTCGCCTCCGTCGGCAGTCCGTTCGAGGTCGGCGCCCTGGCCCTGTTGTCCGATGGCGGGCTGCTCGCCGGAAGCCCGTCCGGCTCGGGCAACATCTACGAGTTCGCCACCGACGGCACGCTCCTTCGCACCTACGCCTCCGGCCTGGGGCAGATCGGCGGCATCGCCACGGTCGCGGCGGTGCCCGAGCCCACGACCGTCGCCGTGATTCCCGTCGCCCTCGGTGCGGCCTGGTTCCTCGCCCGCCGCAGGCAGCGATGAGCCGCGGCCGCGCCTTCACGATCGTCGAGCTCCTCGTGGTCGTGGCGATCCTCGCCACGCTCGTGGGGCTCCTCCTGCCGGCCGTGCAGACTGCACGCGAGTCGGCGCGGCGGACGAGCTGCACCAACAACCTCCGGCAGATCGGCCTCGCCGCCGCCGGCCACGAGGCGGCCCGCGGCCGCTTTCCGATCGGCTCGGAATCGCGGCAGTGGGATGCCCGACCCGACTTCCCGCACCAGTTCTTTCGCTGGTCGGCGCTCGCGCACCTCGCCCCCTACTACGAGGAGGAGCGGCTGCTCCGCGGGCTCGACCTCTCGGTTCCGCTCTACGTCGGGCTCTCGCCCGGCGACGTCGCCCCGCAGAACAAGCCGATCGTGAAGCTCACGGTGCCGCTGTTTCTCTGCCCCAGCGACGCGTCGACGCCCGTCGCCGACCTGTTCGGGCCGACCAACTACGCCGGCTGCACCGGCATCGGCCGCGAAGCCGGCCGCGAAGCCGGATCGCCGTTCGAGACCACCGGCATGTTCGGCGTCAACTCGCGAACCAGGCCGCGGGACGTGCTCGACGGCCTCTCGGCGACCGTGGCCTTCTCGGAGAGCATCCTCGGGGCCGGACCGAAGGCCACCACCTCGCGCGACGGCATCGAACCTGCCACGGGCTACGGCTTCACCTTCACCACGCCGTTGACCGACGCCGCCTGCGGCCGCCCCTTCTACTACAACTTCACCGACCTGCGGGGATTCTCGTGGGCCAACGGCGAGTATCGCACCACGCTCTACAACCATGCCGCTCCGCCCAACGCCGCATCCTTCGACTGCCTCTCGGCCCTGATGAACACGCCAGACAAGGCGCGGATGTACGCGGGCTACGGCTGGCGGTCGGCCCGCAGCCGGCATCGCGGCGGCGTCACCGTGGGTATGGCAGACGGCGGGGTGCGGTTCGTCGCCGACGCGGTGGATCCGGCGGTCTGGGAGGCCGCGGCGACGATCGCCGGCGGCGAGATCGACCGACTTCCCTGACGCCGATCGCCAGCGGCCGCGGCTACGGGGCGTGCTTCTTCCGCAGCGCCGCGATCACCTTCTGCATGTCGGCGGGGAGCGGGCTCGCAAACCGCAGTTCGTCGCCGGTCACCGGATGCACGAAGCCCAGCTCGGCTGCGTGCAGCATGACCCGCGGCGCCGCCGACTCATCCCGTCCGGCGTCGCGGCGGCTTCCCGCATACACGCGCTCGCCGCAGACGTGGTGGCCACTCTCCGCCATGTGGATCCGGATCTGGTGCGTGCGGCCCGTTTCCAGGCGGCATTCGACGAGCGTGTAGTCGTCGCCGAAGTGCTCGAGCGGCGCCATGTGCGTGACCGCTTCCTTGCCGTCCTCACCCGCGGCACTTCCACGGCGGCCGTCACCGCGGTCGCGAACGAGATTTGTCCGGATCGTGCGGGCCTGGACGCGGCCCACCACGAGCGCCACGTAGCGCCGCTGGGTCCTATGGAGGCGAAACTGCTCGGCAAGGATCCGGCTGGCGGGCACTGTCCTGGCAAACACCACCAGGCCGCTCGTCTCGCGGTCGATGCGATGCACGGCCCGCACCGGCGGAATGCGCTTCCGCTTCGGCTCCCGGCGGCCATCGACCCGGCCGAACCGACGGTGGAGGTGCCGGCCGATGGCGTCGGGCACGAGCTCCTCGAGAGTCGGCTGGATCTGGCGGCGACGGGCGGGCCAGGAGAGCTCCTCGTGGTGTCGGGTGGTGGTCAGGCCCGTCGGCTTCTCGACCACCACCACCGCGTCGTCGAGGTGCACGACGCGGACATCGTCGGCCTTCGGCGGGGCCGCGGCGGCCACGTCGAGCACCTTCACGACCTCGCCCTCCTTGAGCCGCCGGGCGGCGTCGGTGCAGACATTGCCGTGCACGAGCACGTGCCGCGATCGCACCAGCTTCTGAACCTGCGACCAGCTCGCCCCCGTGAGCCGGGCCCGGAGGAAGGTCGCGAGCGTCTGGCCGCGGTCACCGACGGCGACGTGGTACGGGCGTCCGGAATGCTGGGTCATGCAACCACGTGCGGGCCGAGGCGATTCGGCCAGGTGTCCAATGGCGAAACAGGGGCTCAGTCGGCGATGAAGCGGCACGTGACGCGGATTCGGCGTACGCTTCGCCGGATTCGCACGGCCGCGCTCCCGCCCCGGGAGGTGTCATCGGCAGGCCGCCGTTCTCACGGCGACCCGTTCGATGATACCTGCAACTTTCTGTACCGTCCGTCCGACGCCGGCCCACGGCCGACCACGTGCCGCCGCCGCTTTCGCACTCGTCGAACTGCTGGCCGTGGTCGCGATCCTGGCCCTCCTCGTGGGCCTCGTGCTGCCGGCCGTGCAGCGGGCCCGCGAGGCCTCGCGCCGGACCGCGTGCGGCAACAACGTCCGCCAGTCGGCGCTCGCCGTGTGCGGCTCCACGGAGGCACGGCGCCGGTTTCCCGCCGGCTGCGACCAGGTGCCCGTCCATCCGCACCTCCCGTCGGGCACGCTCCACGCCTGGTCGTCGCTCGTGCTCCCCTTCCTCGAGGATGCCGGGCTCGCCGGCCGCATCGACCACGGTCTGTTCTGGAACGCCGCCGGGGGCAACGACATCGCGTCCCGCACCAGGATCCCGGCCTACGTCTGCCCGTCGGCCCTGCTCGACAATCTCGGCAAGGCCGACTACGGAGGCATCTCAGGCGCCTGGATGCTCGGCGTGGACGGGGTGCCGTTCACCGGCGCCGAAGGGCTCTCCAACGGCATGCTCGTGCCCCGTGATGCCGGCACTCGCCCGGTGACCGCAGCCGCCGTGACCGACGGCCTCGGCTGCACGCTGCTGGTGGCCGAGTCGACCGACCGGGGCCTCCCGCCCGGCGTCGAGGCCGATCCCGACGACCCGGCTGGACGCTGGGCGACGATGAACTGCTTCGCCCAAGCCGCTGCCTTCGTCAACGCCGACACCGGCGACATCCGCGGCCCGCATCCCGGCGGCACGCAGGCGGCGTTTGCCGACGGGCGGGTGGCGTTTCTCAACGAGCAGATGGACCCGGCCGTGCTCGCGGCGATCTGCACGCGGAATGGCGGCGAACCGGCCGCCGGATCCTCCGCCGTGCCGTGATCCGCGTTCGCGTCCGGAGGCGGCGGCCGCGCGTGCGGCCGTTCGATCCCAGGGTGACTTTTTCCACGAGGTGCATGCCATGATTCGCAGGATTGTCGTCGGATTGTTCGTGCTCGGTGCGGTCGGACTCCTGGTCGCGCCGGCGGAGGCCGGTGCCCCCGGTGTGTCCGGGGTGAAGCGGACGGTGTCGATCAAGGTGTTCAACGACACCGAGGGCGACGCCATCTACGTCGTGGGCTTTAACCAGAAGCAGATCGAGTCCCTGCCGGCGGTGCCCACCGTGCAGCAGGCGAAAAAGAACGGAGGCGTGTACATCGCCGCCGGCAGCAGCAAGACGATCCTCGTGCCGGCAGGCAAGGGGGAACTGGTGGTCTGGTTCGCGGGCGACATCCCGCCGAGCGGGCCGCTGCCGGAGCCGGAGGACGGCGTGATGTACAACCTGAACAGCTCCGCGAAGACGACGGCGGGGGTGTTCAACACCGACAGCACCCTCGGGATCACGATCCCGCGGCTGCTGAAGTGACCGATGGCCGCCCGTTCGCCCGCATGCGACCTCCCCGGGGCGCCCGATCGGCGCCCCGGGGAGCGGCCCGGCCTTGCGGGACCTGTCGTCGCGACCTCGATCGGGGTCTTGGTCGCGGCCCCGTGGCTCGACCAGCGGCTCGTCTGGACGGCGTGGGCGGGCGCTGCCGCGGCCCTGCTCGTGATCGATCGGATCCGTGGCTGCTGGGCCGAAAGCCTCGCGGTCGGCGGGGCCGCGGTGGCGATCGCGACCGCGTTCCACTGGACCCCCGAGGCACTCGCAGTGGCGATGGCGACCGACCCTGCGGTCGGGCTCGCGGTGGCGGCGCCGATCGCCGCGTGGGACGCCCTGCGGCTGGCGCTGCCCCTGCTGATCGCCGCCCGGCTGCGGTGCGGCGCCGACGCTGCCTGGCTGCCGGCCGCCCTCGTGGCGGTGGTCGCGGAGTCGACGATGCCGGCCGTGTTTCCCTGGAAACTTGGCGGCGCGCAGGTAGGGTGGCCGGTGATCATGCAGTCGGTCGATCTCTTCGGTGCGGAGGGCTCGACGTTCGTGTTCTTCGCGCATGCCGGACTGCTCGCGTGGCTGATCCGCTGCGGTGCGGCCGCGCTCGACCGCCGGCCACGTGAGCGCGCGATGCCGCGGATCCCGAGAGCGGTGCGGCTGGCGGCCGCCGTCTGTGCCGCCAACACGGTGTATGGTGCCGCGGCGATTGCGGCGTGGACGCGGATCGCCACGGCCGCACCGACCCAACCCGTCCTGCTCGTGCAGGCCGACCCCTCGGCACCCGATGGGCTCGAGACGCTCCGGACGCTCACGGAGCGGGCCTGCGCCGGCCACGCGTCACCGCCGGGACTCGTCTGCTGGCCCGAATGCAGCGGCGGCTCCTATGCCGAATCGCTCACGTCGCTCGCCGATGCCGACCACGTGCTCGCGAACTCGCGGCCTCCGCTGGCGGGCCTGCGGCCCTGGGAGAAGCCGCGTCATCCGCTGCTCTTCGGCGGCAGGATCTACCGCGGCCATCCCGACAAGCCCCGCGCGATCCATCAGGCGGCGCTACTCGTCGATACCACGCTGGCCATCCGCGGCACCTATCACAAGCGGCACCTGATGCCCTTCGGCGAGTATGTGCCCGGCGCGGCGTGGCTCCCCGACCTCGCCCGCTGGTTCGCCATGCAGGAAGAGCTCACGCCGGGAACCGACGCCACGGTGCTCGAACTCGGCGACACGCGCATCGGCGTGCTGTTGTGCTACGAGGACATGCTGCCCGCGGCCGCTCGGTCGCTCGTCGACGGCTCCGCGGAGATGCTCGTGGCGCTGATCAACGGCTCCGCATTCCCCAGCGACGTGACGCTCACGCAGCACCGCATGCTCGCCCAGCTCCGGGCGATCGAGAATCGCCGGGCGCTGGCGCGATGCGCCGCCACCGGCGAGACGTGTGTCGTGTCGCCCGTGGGCACGCTCGACGCCCGGCTGCCGCTGCACGTCCCAGGCGTACTGCGGGCGGAGATTCCGCTGCTCGGCCGCTGGACGCCGGCGCGACAGCTCGCCGGCGTCTTCCCGGCGGCGTGCGGCCTGGCGCTCGCCGCGTGGGCGATCCGCCGGCGCGGAGCGGACCAGCCAGCGACATGACGGGGCATCCCCGGCCTCCGCTGCAGCCTTGACCGGTTTTCCCGCGGTTTTAGACTCTCATCGGAGGAGTTCGGTCGAAGCCTCCGCGATTGTCGTCGTCGAGAGGACTTCACCACCCGTGCCCGGCACCTGCGTCATCGGTCTGCAGTGGGGCGACGAGGCCAAGGGCAAACTCGTCGACATCCTCACCGAGGATCACGACATCGTCGTCCGCTACGCCGGCGGGGCCAATGCGGGGCACACCGTGGTCTCGGCCGGCCAGACGTGGAAGCTCTCGATCATCCCCAGCGGCATCCTCCGCGACGGCGTCGCCTGCGTGATCACCGGCGGCGTGGTGCTCGACCCCGCGAAGGTGATCGACGAGATGGACGGCCTCGAGGCCCGCGGGCTCCGCATGGACGGCCGGCTGCGGATCAGTGACCGGGCCCATGTCGTGTTTCCCTGGCACGTCGTCGAGGACCGACTGCTCGACGGGAGCCTTTCGGGTGGCGGCGCGATCGGCACGACGGGCCGCGGCATCGGCCCCTGCTACCGCGACAAGGTCGGCCGCGCCCTGGCGATTCGGCTCGGCGATCTCTACCGGCCCGACTTCCGCGACAAGGTCGCGCACGTCGTCGAGTTCAAGAACCGGCTGTTCGCCTCGTGGCCAGCCGGCACCGCCGCCCCGCTCGATGCGGCCGAGATCCACGCCCGATATGCGGCCCATGCCGAGCGGCTGCGGCCCCACGTCGTCGACACGACCGCCTTCCTGCTCGACGCGGTCGAGGAGGGCCGCCGCGTGCTCTTCGAGGGTGCGCAGGGCGCGCTGCTCGACATCGACCACGGCACCTTTCCGTTCGTGACGAGCTCCAACTCCTCGGGCCTCGGCGTGGCCAGCGGATCCGGCGTGCCGAGCCGCTGGGTGGACCGCGTGATCGGCGTGCTCAAGGCCTATTCGACCCGCGTCGGCGGCGGCCCGATGCCCACCGAGCAGGACAACGCGACGGGCCACCACATCCGCGAGCGCGGCCGTGAGTACGGCACTGTCACCAAGCGGCCCCGCCGCTGCGGCTGGTTCGACGCAGTCGCCGCCCGCTATTCCGCGCGGCTTTCCGGCGTCGACGAGCTGGCGATCATGCTGCTCGACGTGCTCGGCGGGCTCGACGAGCTGCGGATCTGCACCGCCTACGAGATCGACGGCACGAGGACCACGCAGTTTCCCAGCCAGATCGGCGACCTCGAGCGGGCGGTGCCCGTGTACGAAACGCTGCCGGGCTGGAGCGAGGAACTCGACACCGTGCGGCGGGAACACGACCTGCCTGCCGCCGCGAGCCGCTACGTCGATCGCATCGCCGAGCTCGTCGGCCGGCCCGTGACGATCGTGTCGGTGGGCCCGGACCGAGCCCAGACCATCCTCCGCGCCCCCGAGGCCAGGCGTCGTCCATGGCATCCTCACCTGCCGACGAACGTCTGAGCCCCGCAGCCTGCTCGCCGTCCGACGGCGGCCGGCTGCCGCGGCACGTGGCGATCATCATGGACGGCAACGGTCGGTGGGCGCAGTCGCGCGGCCTGCCCCGCGTCGAGGGGCACCGCAACGGCGTCGCCAGCGTGCGGCGGATCACCGAGCACTGCGTCCGTCGGGGTATCGACCAGCTCACGCTCTACTGCCTGTCGAGCGAGAACTGGCGGCGGCCGGAGACCGAACTGCGATTCCTCATGCACCTCCTCGAGCAGTACATGGTGGAGGAACGGGCCCTGTTGATGCGGCAGCGGGTGCGGCTCGCCATCATCGGCCGTCGCGAGGGCATTCCCGACGACACGCTCGCGGCGATGGACGGCACCGTCGAACTCTGCGCCGCCAACGACGGCATGCGGCTCTGCCTCGCGATCAACTACGGTTCCCGCGGCGAGATCGCCGACGCGGCCCGCCGCCTCGCCCGCGACGCGGCGGCCGGGCGGCTCGATCCGGAGTCGATCGACGAAGACACCGTCGCCGCCCGGCTCGACACCGCCGGCATGCCGGACCCGGACCTCCTGATCCGCACCGCCGGCGAGATGCGGATCAGCAATTTTCTCCTCTGGCAGATCAGCTACGCGGAACTCTGGGTGACCCCGGTGGCGTGGCCCGACTTCGAGGAACGCCACCTCGACGAGGCACTCGCGGCGTTCGCCACCCGCGACCGCCGCTTCGGAGGCCTGTCGCCATCGTGAGCCAGGCCGCGTCATCGTCGTCCGGCCGCGGAGGCCTGGCCTCCCGCCTCGTCGCCGGCACGGTCGTGCTCGCAACCTTCGCCGCCCTCGCCTGGGCCGATGCGATCGGGTTCGCCGGGGCGCCGCCGCTCGCCTGGCTGCTCCCCGTGGTGGTGCTGTTGGCATCGGGCGCGGGGCACGAGGTGGTCCGACTCGCGGCAGCCTCGGGCCACGACCTCGGGCTGCTGCTCGTGCCCGCCGGCGCGGCGGTGATCGCCGTGTCGCCAGCCGTCGCGGCGCGGCTGCCCGTGCCCGACGATCCGCTGGCCGTCGTCGGCCCCGCGGCGGTGGCGACGATGGCCGTCGTGGCCACGATTCTCGCCGCCGGCGTCGCCCGCTATGCCCCCGGCAGCGCCGCCCTCGCACGGGTCTCGGGAAGCATCGCCGCCGCCGTGGCGATCGGCCTGCCCTTCGCCTTCATGGTGGCGCTGCGGCTCGTGGGGGCGGCGTACGCCCGGGGCCCCGGTGGCGCCGGGCTCGTGCCGCTCTTGAGCCTCGTGGCCGTCGTCAAGGCGGGCGACATCGCGGCCTATGCGGTTGGGTCGACTCTGGGTCGGCATCGGATGGCGCCGCTGCTCAGCCCTGGGAAGACATGGGAGGGATGCGCCGCGTCGGTCGCCGGGTCCCTCCTGGCCGCGTGGCTCGTGCTCGACGGGTGGCCGCGCGGGTCCGCCCGGAGCCCGCTGGGCGGCTGGATGGTGTTCGGCGCGGTCGTCGGGGCGGCGGGCATCGTCGGGGATCTCGCGGAGTCGCTCGTGAAGCGGGAGCTCGCCGCCAAGGATTCCGGTCGCCTGCTTGGCGCCATGGGCGGCTGCCTCGACCTCGTCGACTCGCTGCTCCTGGCCGCCCCGGTCGCCTGGCTGCTCTGGGCGGCCGGTTGACCGCGAAAATCGCGGGTTTCCGTCGGCGCTCGCGGAGGTGGCGGCAGGCTGGGGTATAGTGGTGTCGAGAGGTCCCCTTCCCCCGAGACCGTCGACGGCCCCCAAGCCGCCGCGGGTTTCGATGCCCCGCTCCACGATCGCGGTCGTCGACTCGAAGAGGCTCGGCGTCATCTTCGGACCGCGGGATCAGCATCTCCGCCGGATCCGCGACGCCCTCGGCGTGGGTGTCGCCGCGCGGGACGACTCCATCCTCATCGACGGCGACGAGCCGGCGGTCCGGCGGGCGACGGAGATCTTCGAGGAACTCGACCGGATCGCCCGCGACCGCGGCGGTGTGGAGAGCGACGAGGTGGCCCGGCTGCTCGCGGTGGCCACAGGCGACCAGCCGAGTGCCCGCCACGACCCGATCGAGGTGCACAAGCCCGGTCGTCAGCTCGTGCCGCGGTCGGCCGGCCAGGCGACCTACGTGCAGGCCATCCGCGACAACGACATCGTGCTCTGCACGGGCCCGGCGGGGAGCGGCAAGACGTTTCTCGCGGTGGCGATGGCGGTGGCGGCCCTGCGGTCGGAGCAGGTGCGGAAGATCGTGCTCGTGCGTCCGGCGGTCGAGGCGGGCGAGAGCCTCGGGTATCTCCCCGGTGACCTGCAGGCCAAGATCAACCCGTACCTGCGGCCGCTGATGGACGCGCTCCGCGAGATGATGGACTACGAGCACCTCAAGCGGCTCACCGAGCAGGATGTCGTGGAGATGATCCCGCTGGCCTACATGCGGGGCCGCACGCTCAACAACGCGTTCATCATCCTCGACGAGGCGCAGAACACCACCGTCGCGCAGATGAAGATGTTCCTGACGCGGCTCGGCACGGGATCGAAGATGGTGATCTCCGGCGACACGACCCAGATCGACCTGCCCGCCGACCGGACGAGCGGCCTCGTCGACGCGATGAAGCGGCTCGCCGGCGTGGAAGGCTGCGGCCAGGTGAGGCTCGGCGGCGCCGACATCGTGCGGCACCGCCTCGTGCAGCGCATCGTCGAGGCCTACGACCGCTGACGCATGGCCGCCTCGCCGATCCAGCACCGTCGCCGAACCCGCCGCGGCGGCTCCGTGGAGCCGCGGCATGGATTTCTCGCGTCGCTCGTCGAGCGGGTCGCCCAACCGGCCGTGCTCGCCAGGCTGGGCATCTGCCTCGCCGCGGCGCTCGTCCTGCTGGTGATGCTCCGCGGCTGGGAGGAGCCGTTTCCGTTTCGCCACGACGGCGTGCCGCCACGAGGCGTGGTGTCGCGGGTGGCGTTCGAGCGGCCCGATGCCGAGGCCACCCGCACCGCACAGGTCCGGGCGGCGGCGAAGGTGCGGGTCGTCTACGCCCAGGACAAGGCGCCGGTGGTCCGGCTCCGCGACGGCCTCAAGAACCGCATCGCCGAGATCGCGGCGGCGGACAAACGCGGCCCCGCCATCGAGGAGGCATGGCTCGAGTTCGCTCCCGCGGGCGACGGCGCCGCGGCGGCGGCCCCCGCCGACGCCGATCTCGAGTTCGAGCGGTTCCGGGGCCAGATCGACTCCAAGGAGAAGCTGCTGCTGTTCGACAAGGCGATCGACCTCGCCTTCCAGGATCTGGTGAACGCCGGCGTGCTCGAGAAGATCCAGCACAGCTACGACGAGGGAAGCCAGAACGAGATCGACGTGCATCCGATCGGCAACGCCGCCGAGACGACCCGGGTGCAGGTGTCCGACGTGATCCTGGTCGAGGCGAAGGCCCGCCTGAAGACGAGGCTCGAGGAGGAACTCGGGGAGGGCGAGTTCGTCGACCGGCTGTTCACGTGGATCGAGCCCCGGCTCTCCGGCACGCTGGAGATCGATCGCGACGGGACCGACCGGGCGAAGCGAGAGGCCGTGGCCAAGACACCCCAGCAGTTCATGCGCTACTCCGAGGGCGACGTGCTGGCCGAAGCCAACCAGCCGCTCACCTCCGACGGCGTCGACCTTCTACGGCGGGAGCACGACGAGTATCTCAGGCAGCGCGACGCCCGGCAGCGGATCGCCCGGACGCTGGCGATGCTCGGCATGTTCGCGGCGATGTTCGCGCTCTCCGGATTCTACATCCACCTCCACCACCGGCACCTGCTCGGCGACTTCGTCGACGTGCTCACGCTGCTGGGGCTCTCCGTCGTCACGGTGATGCTCTGCCTGATCGCGGCCGCCGACGCCTGGCAGGCGGAGATCGTGCCGCTGCTGATCTTCGCGATGACCGTGGCGATCGCCTACGACGAGGATCTCGCGCTGCTGCTCACCGCCCAGGTGGCGCTGGTGCTGGCCGAGGGGCTCGGCTGGGGCATCGGCCGCTACATCACGCTCACGTCGGCTGCCGCGGCCATGGTGTTCTGGGTGGGACGGATCCGGAGCCGAAGCAAGCTGATCTACGTGGGCCTCTGGGCGGGCCTGGTGGCGGCGCTCACGCAGTTCGGCACGGGCCTGCTCGACGAGCGGCCGCTCGATTCGCGGATGCTCTACGAGGCGGGCCGCTCCGGCCTGTGGACCGTGCTGGCGGGCTTCCTGATGACCGGGCTCCTGCCCTTCATCGAGCGGACGTTCGGCGTGCTCACCGACCTCAGCCTGCTGGAGGTGGGCGACGTCGCCCATCCGCTGCTCCAGGAACTCGTGCGCCGGGCGCCGGGCACCTACAACCACTCGATCAACGTGGCGAGCCTCGCCGAGGCGGCGGCGGAGGCGATCGGGGCCCGGGGCCTGCTCGTCCGCGTGGGGGCCTATTTCCACGACGTCGGCAAGATGCTCAAGCCTTCCTACTTCGTCGAAAACCAGGGCACCGAGAACCGCCACGAGTCGCTCGTGCCCGCGATGAGCACACTGATCATCACGGCACACGTCAAGGAGGGCGTCGAGCTCGCCCGCCAGTACAACCTCCCGAAGCCGATCGTGGACCTGATTGCCGAGCACCACGGCACGACGCTGGTCGAGTACTTCTTCCGCCGCGCCGAGGAGCGGTCGCAGGCCGACCCCAACGGCGAGGAGGTCGACGAGCAGACCTACCGCTACCCCGGCCCGAAGCCGAGCACGCGGGAATCGGCGGTGATGATGCTCGCCGACGCCGCCGAGAGCGCCAGCCGCTCGCTCACGGAGCCCACCCCGGCCCGGATCGCGAGCCTGGTGCACGACCTGGCCATGAAGCGGCTTCTCGACGGGCAGTTCGACGAGTGCGGCCTGACGCTCGAGGATCTCGGCATCGTGGAGCAGAGCCTCGTGAAGAGCCTGACGGCGGTGTACCACGGCCGCGTCAAGTATCCCGACCAGCGGACCGCGTGAGCGTTCGCGGAGCCCGTCGCATGCGCCGACCGCCCGTTCACCGAGGCCGTTCCCCCGCCCGCCGTCCACCACCGGCCGGGGAGGTCTCGATCGCCGTGGATTCGCCGCGCCGGGGGCTGCTGCCCGCGGCCGACGTCCACTGGCTTGCGGGCGTCGTCCGCCGGGCCGTCGTGGCCCTCGGCCGCCAGCCCGCTGAGATCTCGATTCGCATCCTCGACGACGGGGCCATCGCCGACCTCCACGAACGCTGGCTCGGCGTCCCCGGCCCCACCGACGTGATCACCTTCGACCTCGGCTCTCCCGGCGGGCCAGGACTCCACGGCGACATCGCCGTGAGCGCCGAGACCGCGCGGCGGATGGCGGCGGAGGTCGGCTGGGATGCCCGTCACGAACTGGCCTACTACGCGGTGCACGGCCTGCTGCACCTCGCCGGCGAGGATGACATCGACCCGGATGACCGGCGGCGGATGCGGGCCAGCGAGCGGCGGCTGCTGGCGGCCGTGGGGCTGCCAAGCCCGCCGCCGCGGCGGCGGAGGCGGGCATGACCGCCTCAGCACTCGGATTCGAGACGGCGCTGGCGCTCCTGGCCGTGGCGTGCCTGGCCGCGGTGCAGGCCCGCGCCGTCCGCGGCGCGCAGCGGACCACGCTCCAGGAGCTCTGCGGCCGCCTGGGGCGGCCGGAGCGGTACGAGGAGATCATCGCGGCCAGCGAGACGATCGCCTTCATCGCGGCGTCCATCGTCGTGGTCGCCGCGGCCGGCGCCACGCTGCTCGCCTTCCCGGCGATGCTGGCCGCCGAAGACCGCTCGTTGGCGCTCGAGATCTCGGCCGTCGCGGCGTGGATCGCCCTCATCTGGTCGATGCTCGTCGTGGTGCCCCTGCTGCTGGTGCGGTTTGCCGGCCCGTGGATCGTGGTGGCGACCTGGACGATCTGGAGGCCTATCGTGAGCCTGATCGCGCCGGTCGTGCATCTCCTCGGTGGCGTGGCGTCGGCGTTCGCCCGCCGTGGTGAAGGCGCCGGCGAGCGGCCCCGCGACGAGCTGCGGCTGGTGGTGGACGAGGCGCATCGCGAGGGCCGGATCGAGGGGCAGGCCCGCGACATGATCCGCGGCGTGATGACGCTCGACGAGGTCCGGGTGGCCGCGATCATGACCCCACGGACGCGCATGACGTCGATTCCGCTGGCGGCGTCGTGGCAGGATGCCGTCCGACGCGCGGCCGAGAGCGGCCACACCCGGCTGCCCGTCTGGGATCGCACTCCGGACGACGTGGTGGGCATCCTGCACACCCGCGACGTGCTCACCAGGATCGCCGACGGGCTCACCGGCACGGCGGATGACCGCCCGGCCCCGGAGCTGCGCTCGCTCCTCCGGCCGCCGTGGTGCGTTCCGGAATCGACCAGCGTGGAGAAGATGCTCCGCGAGTTCCAGCGCGGCAACACGCACATGGCGATCGTGACCGACGAGTTCGGGGGCGTCGCCGGTGTGGTGACGATGGAGGACGCGCTCGAGGAGATCGTGGGCGAGATCGCCGACGAGCACGACGAGGCCTTCGCCGACGGCATTCGCATGACGTCCGCCACGGCGTGCGAGGCACTCGCCCACGTCCGGATCGCCGCCGTCAACGAGCGGCTGGGCCTCCGCCTCCCCGAGGAGGAGGACTTCGAGACGATCGGGGGGTTCGTGTTCCACCAGTGCGGCCGCATCCCCGAGGTGGGCGAGCGGGTGGAATCGCACGGTGCCGCCATCGAGGTGCTCGCGGCGACCCGTCGGCGGATCGACCTGGTGCGGGTGGAGCGGATCGCGGCGGACGACTCCGATGGCCGCTGAGAAGACGCGGGCCCTCGTCATCCGCACCACGCCGTTCGGCGAGACAAGCTCGGTCGTCTGGCTCTACTGCCGGGAGTTCGGCAAGCTGCGGGCCCTGGCCAAGGGGGCGTGGCGGCCGAAAAGCGGCTTCGACGGCGGCCTTGACCTGCTTTCGACCAGTCAGGTACTCGTCCTCCGGAAATCGTCGGGCGGACTCGATCTGCTCACGGAGGCGAGCCTCGAGAGCCGCTTCCGTGTGGGCTCGAGCCTGGCCGCGGTGCTTGGCGGCCTGCACGTCGCCGAACTGCTCGACGCCCTGACGGCCGACGCGGACACCCAGCCGGAGCTCTTCGACGTGGCGCATGCGACGGTGAGACGGCTGTCGGGCTGGAGCGGCGACGACTCGGTCGTTCCGGGCCTCCTCGTGTCGCTCGAGCTCGTCCTCCTCCGACTCACGGGACACGGCCCCGTGCTCGCCCACTGCGCGGAGTGCCACGGCACGCTGCCGCAAGCCGGCCGCACCGCCTTCGCCATGCTCGACGGCGGCACGCTCTGCGACCGCTGCCGCCGGGGCCGACGGGGCGTCGTGTCGCTGTCGGCGGCAGGGCTGGGGGCGCTGCGAGCGCTGGCCCGGGGCTCGGCCGATCCACCGCCTCTGCCCCCCTCCGTCGTCGGCGAGATCCGCGGCGTGATGGCCACCTACCTCACGCACCTGCTCGGCAGGCCGCTGCGCGTTCCCGCCACGCTCGCCCGCGGCGGCCGGAGAGCCAGTCGCCCGTGATCACCACGCCTTCCGTCCTCCACCGTCGCCTCCCGCTCCTGCCGGCCGTCCTGGCCTGCGGGATCGCCTGCGCCGGCTGCGCGTCGTTGCAGAAGCCGCAGTGGCCCTGGGCCCGAAAGGCCACGGCCGACGCGCAGGAGAACGAGATCGACCGGCAGCTCGGGAACGACGCCGAGTCCGAGGTGATCTCCTCGGAGTATCGGACGCCCGACGACCCCGGCTGGGACTACTTCAAGGGCGACAACATCAAGCGGCGCTGGAAGAAGATGGTCGGCCGCGGCCCCAACGAGCCGGTGGCGAGGAAGGCCCTCGCCGAGGCCGACGCGATGTTCCGCGAGGGTCGCTACAAGGAGGCGATCGCGAAGTACAAGGTGGCCATCGACCGCTGGCCCGACTCGGCGATCGAGGAAGACGCCATGTGGCAGCTCGCGGAGAGCTACTTCTTCACCGACCAGTACCCCAAGGCGGAGGACCAGTACGACGAGATCGTCAAGAAGTACGCCAACACGAAGTATCTCGACCGCATCGCCCAGCGGCAGTTCGTGATCGCCCAGTACTGGATCGCACTCGACGAGAAGCTGCACCTCCCGGTGATCGTGCCGAACCTCGCCGACCGGAGCCGCCCGCTGTTCGACACCCGCGGCCGCGCGTTGAAGGCCTACGATCACGTCCGCCTCAACGACCCCCGCGGGCCGCTGGCCGACGACAGCATCATGGCCCAGGCCAACGCCCACTTCCTCGACCGGCAGTGGCTCGACGCCGACTACTTCTACGGTCTCTTGCGGAGCGAGTATCCCGACAGCGACTTTCTCCTCCAGGCCCACCTGCTCGGCCTGCAGTCCAAGCTCCGTGCCTACCAGGGGCCCGGGTACGAGGGGGGCATCCTCGAGGAGGCCGAGATCCTCGCCGATCAGGTCCTGGTGCAGTTCCCGGATCAGCTCGGCCGGGAGGAGGAGGACCGGCTGACGAAGACGCGGGCCGAGATCGCGGCCCAGCAGGCGCTCCGCCACTGGCAGCGTGCCGAGTTCTACGCCAAGGGCAAGCACTACTCGTCGGCCCGCATCTACTACGCGCTGATCGCCCGTGACTACCCCAAGACCCAGCTCGCGGAGCAGGCCCGCGGAAAGTATCTGGCGATCAAGGACCGGCCCGACGTGTCCGACGACCCGTTCCCGCTGCTGACGCGGGTGCTCAATCCCGACTCCCTCAAGGAGGCGGAACTCGACGCCATGGCCGAGGCCGAGACCCAGATCGCCCGGCAGACCGAGGATGGCAGCGAACCGCCGCGGTTCTGATCGGGGAGACACCGCGATGATCGACCGCGCCCGCCGGCTGCCCTGGCTTCCCGTGATCGCCGTGCTGGCTGCGTCGGGGTGCGCCGGCTACCGGTTCGGCAACAACACCCTCTACGCGCCGAACGTCCGCACCATCTACGTGCCCATGGTGCAGAGCGACAGCTTCCGGACGACGCCGGCGGTGGACATCGGGGAACGGCTCACCGAGGCGCTCTGCAAGGAGATCGAGAAGCGGACGCCGTTCAAGGTCGTGGGCAGCGAGGACGGCGCCGACAGCGTGCTCACCGCGCGGATCGTGGCCGACACGAAGCGGATGGTCGTGGAGAGCCCTACGGACCAGTCGCGGAACGTCGAGATGAACTACCAGGCGCTCGTCACCTGGGCCGACCGCGGGGGCACGGTGATCGCCTCGGGCGAGGTGCCCATGCCCGCCGCCACGGTCGACGTGGGCCAGGCGGCGGCGCTCGTGCCGGAATACGGCCGCTCCGTCGCGAGCACGCAGCAGGAGGCCATCGTGAAGATGGCGCAGCAGATCGTGGGGCTCATGGAGGAACCGTGGTAGCGCGGGGGCGCGCACGCGCCGCGGACCCGCCGGGTGGGAGTCTCCTCGCGGGGATAGTTCGCTCAACGCCGGTGGGCAGGGCAGGCTCCAGCGGGCGAACTCTCCAACGCTCGTCGAGCTCCCACCCGGCGGATCCGCTTGCCCCGGGGAGAGGTTGGGGGCAAAGTGGGTAGCATGGTCGCATGACAGGGTGCCACGTGCCGACGTGCTGGCGGTTGCGGACGCGGGGCCTCGAGCTGCCGCATCCCGGGGGATCGCTGCGGCGGCCGCTCGTGATGGGGATCGTCAACGTCACGCCCGACTCGTTCTCCGACGGCGGCCGGCACGCCGGTGCTGAGGCGGCCGTGGAGCACGGGCTCGCGCTGGTCGCCGCCGGGGCCGACATCCTCGACGTGGGCGGCGAGAGCACGCGGCCGTTCGCCGAGCCGGTCGAGGAGGAGGAGGAGCTGCGGCGGGTGGCCGACGTGGTGCGGCGGCTCGCGGCCGTGGGCGGGGTGCCGGTGTCGATCGACACCTCGAAGGCCGCCGTCGCCGAGCGGGCGATCGACCTCGGGGCCGAGATCATCAACGACGTCACCGGCCTTGAGGGCGACCCGCGGATGATCGCCGTGGCACGGGACAGCGGCGCCGGGGTCGTCGCCATGCACATGCAGGGCACGCCGCGCACCATGCAGCTCGATCCCCGCTACGAGGACGTCGTGGCCGAAATCCACGCCTACCTGGCCGCTCGCCGTGATGCCCTGGAGGCGGCAGGCATCGCACGGGAGCGGCTGTGCCTCGATCCCGGCATCGGCTTCGGCAAGACGCACGAGCACAACGTCGAGTTGATGAGCCACGCCCGCCGGTTCCTCGATCTCGGCGTGCCGATCCTCGTGGGCCACTCGCGGAAGGGGTTTCTCGCCAAGATCGTGGAGCGGTCACTGGGCCGGGCGGCCACGGTCGCCGATCGCGACGCCGCCACCGCCGGCACCGCCTGTGGGCTGGCCGACCAGGGCATCCAGGTCGTCCGCGTGCACGACGTGGGCCTCGTCCGCACGGCCCTCGAGGCATTCGCCGCGCTGCGGTAGCCGTTTCAGGCAGCGGCCATCGCCCCGCGGGCCGCCTCGATGCATTGGCGGATCTCCGCGATCGGGTCCTTGGGATTCTCCTCGTATTCGATCGAGAGTGCGCCGTCGGCTGGAAACTGCGCCTGCTCCAGGGCCGCGAACACCGCCGGCACGTCGATGTGGCCCTTGCCGAGAATCACCCCCTTCGTCTTGTCCTGCATCTCGGCGAAGTCCTTGAGGTGGATGCCGTACAAGCGGCCCGCCAGCAGCCGGATCACCTCGGTCGGCTTCTCGCCACTGCGGAGGAAGTGGCCCAGGTCGGCACAGGCCCCGATCCGGGCATCGTGCTTCTCGATCGCCTGGAGCACGTCGACCACCTTGTTGTAGCGATGCGTCGGGCCGTGGTTGTGGATCGCGATCCGGATGTCGTACTCCTTCACGAGGTCGTCGAGGCTCGCGAACGAGTCGGGGTCGGGATCGGCACCGAGAATCGGGATGCCGGCGGCCTTGGCGAAGGCGAAGATCCTGCGGTTGGCCGCGGCGTCTTTGGTGAACCGGTTCACACCGTAGGCCGACATCGTCAGGCCGAGGCCGGCCACCTTCGTCCGCATCGCCTCGATCACCGCGGCATCGTCGGTCACCGGGAACATGCCGGGATAGAACTCGATGAACTTCAGGCCCAGATCCTTGACGTGGCCGAGGGCGTCGTCGACCGGGAAACCGCGGAGCGAGTACATCTGGATGCCGAGGTTCGGACCGTCGGCGGCAGCCGCGGCCAGGCCACGGCGGGCGAGCAGGCCTCCGGCGAGCGTGGCACCGGCGGCGAGAAACGAGCGGCGAGCGACGAGGCCAGCGGGCATGGCCGGTGACTCCTGGATGGGAACGAACGCCTGCGGCGTGGAGGGAACCTCCGAGGCCGCTAAGATAGCGGTTTTGTCCGTCGCACCCCCGTGTCTCCAGGTATGGCATCTGCATCGTCCGCCCAGGCAGCCGGCCCGCTGCACGACCACTGCCGGGCGATCGCCGCCCGGGCCCGGCACGCGGCCATCGACCTCGCCGACGTGCCCGGCGAGCGGAAGGCTGCCTGCCTGCGGGCGGCCGCGGCGCGGATCCGCGAGGACGCCGCCGAGATCCTCGCGGCCAACGCCCATGACGTGGCCGCCGCGCCGGCCTTCGGCCTGACGCCGGCTCAGGTCGATCGCCTCCTGCTCGATCCGACGCGGGTCGAGGCGATCGCCGCCGGCGTCGAGGCGGTGGCGGGGCAGTCGGACCCCGTGGGCGAGGTGCTTGGCGAGGAGACTCGCCCCAACGGGCTGGTCGTCCGCAAGATCCGCGTGCCCCTCGGGGTGGTGTTCTTCGTCTACGAGAGCCGGCCCAACGTCACCGCCGACGCCGCCGTGGTGGCCCTCGCCTCCGGCAACGCCATCATCCTGCGGGGCGGGAAGGAAGCCGCGCACTCCAGCCGGCGAATCGTCGACAGCGTCCGGGCGGCGATCGCCGCCTGCGGGCTGCCCGTCGACGCCGTGCAGCTCGTCGACGTGGCGGACCGCCAGGCGGTGGGCGAGTTTCTCGCCATGGACGACCTGATCGACATCGCGATTCCGCGGGGTGGCGAGGCCCTCATCCGCCGCGTCTGCGCGGAGGCGCGGATGCCGGTGCTCAAGCACTTCACGGGCAACTGCCACGTCTACGTCGACCGTTCCGCCGATCTCGACATGGCCGAGTCGGTCACCGTCAACGCGAAGTGCCAGCGACTGGGCGTCTGCAACGCGGCCGAGTCGCTCCTCGTGCACCGCGACGTCGCCGCGGCCTTCCTGCCGCGGATCGCCGCCGCCCTCGCGGCCCGGGGCATCGAGCTCGTCGGCGACGAGGCAACGCGGCGGCTCGTGCCGGCGGCGGGGACCGCGAGCGACGCCGACTGGGCGACGGAATACCTTGGGCCGAAGATCTCGATCGCGGTCGTCGAGTCGCTCGACGGGGCGATCGACCACGTCAACCGATACGGCTCGCGGCACACAGACGCGATCATCACGGCCGACCCTGAGGCGGCCCGCCGGTTTGCCTCGCGGGTCGACACGGCCTGCGTGATGGTCAACTCCAGCACGCGATTCAACGACGGCGGCGAGCTCGGCCTCGGGGCCGAGATCGGCATCTCCACCGACAAGCTCCATGCCCGCGGCCCGTGCGGCACGCGGGAGCTCACCACCTACAAGTACGTCGTGACCGGCTCCGGCCACGTCCGCTCATGATTCGAACTCGCCTCCTCATCCTCGCCGCACTGCTCGGATTCCCGATGAACAACGCGTCCGCTGTCCCGCCCGCCGACCAAACGGACGACCCCCACCTCTGGCTCGAAGACGTCACGGGCGAGAAACCGCTGGCCTGGGTTCGCGAGCGAAATGCGGAGAGCACCACCACCCTCACCACGGGCACGGGCTTCACCACGCTCGAGCAACGGATCCGCTCCATCCTCGACTCGAAGGAGCGGATTCCGTCGGTCGTGCGGATCGGCGAGCAGCTCTACAACTTCTGGCGGGATGCCGCCAACCCGAAAGGCTTGTGGCGACGGACGACGCTCGACGAGTATCGAAAGGCCGAGCCGGCCTGGGAGACCGTGCTCGATCTCGACGCCCTGGCGACCCAGGAGAACGAGAACTGGGTCTGGCACGGGGCAACCATCCTCGAGCCCGACGACCGCCGGTGCCTCGTGTCGCTGTCCCGGGGCGGAGCCGACGCCGACGTGATCCGCGAGTTCGATCTCGAGACGAAGGCTTTCGTTGCCGACGGCTTCACGCTGCCCGAGGCCAAGAGCCGCGTGGCCTGGCGGTCGGCGGAGAGCCTGTTCGTGGCCACCGACTTCGGTCCCGGGTCGCTGACGACGTCGGGCTATCCCCGCAGCGTCCGCCTCTGGGACCGGGGCACGCCCCTCGCCACGGCGGAGGTGATCTTCGAGGGTCGTCCCGACGACATGTCGGTCGGCGGCTATCGCGACCTCACGCCGGGATTCGAACGGGACTTCGTGTCGCGGCAGATCACGTTCTGGACGAACGAGCTCTTCCTCCGTCGTAGCGGGCAGCTCCTCAAGGTGGCCAAGCCCGACGATGCCAACGCCGCGGTGCATCGGGAATGGCTGCTGATCGAGCTCCAGTCGCCGTGGACCGTCGGTGAGACGACATATCCGGCCGGGGCCCTGCTCGCCGGCGAGTTCGAAAGCTTCATGCGGGGGGACCGCACGCTCCACGTGCTCTTCGAGCCGACCGACCGCACGTCGCTCGTGGCCTGGGCGGGCACGCGGCACCACATCCTCCTGACGACGCTCGACAATGTGCGGAGCCGGGTGGCGGTGCTGACGTGCGCGGATGGGCGGTGGCAGAGCACCCCGCTCGCCGGCGTGCCCGAGTTCGGCACTGCGTCGGTGGCGGCCGTCGACGAGATGGCGTCGGACGACTACTGGCTGGTGACCTCGAGCCCGCTGGAGCCGTCGACGCTCGCGCTGGGGTCTGCGGCGACACCCGCGGTGCCCCCGGACCGGCTCAAGCGGACACCGGCGTTCTTCGACACCGATGGGCTCACGGTGACGCAGCACGAAGCGGTCTCCAGGGACGGAACGCGGATTCCCTACTTCCAGATCGGCAGGGCCGACGCGCCGGCCGACGGCTCCACGCCCACGCTGCTCTACGGCTATGGCGGCTTCGAGATCCCGCTCGTGCCCGGCTACAACCCCGTCGTAGGCGCGGCCTGGCTCGAGCGAGGCCACACCTACGTGATCGCCAACATCCGTGGCGGCGGAGAGTTTGGGCCGCGTTGGCACCAGGCGGCCCTCAAGGCGAACCGCCACCGGGCCTACGAGGACTTCATCGCGGTGGCGGAGGACCTCGTCGCCCGCCGGGTCGCGTCGCCCGGGCACCTCGGCATCATGGGCGGCAGCAACGGCGGCCTCCTGATGGGCAACATGCTCACGATGCGGCCCGACCTGTTCGGCGGGATCGTCTGCCAGGTGCCGCTCCTCGACATGCGCCGCTTCAACCGGCTGCTCGCGGGGGCCAGCTGGATGGGTGAGTACGGCGATCCCGACGTGCCCGAGGAGTGGGCGTTCATCCGCGGACTCTCCCCCTACCACAACGTCGCGGCCGATCGCGGCTATCCGCCCATCCTGATCACCACGTCCACCCGCGACGACCGCGTTCACCCCGGCCACGCGCGCAAGATGACGGCACGGCTCCGGGAGCACGGCAAGCCGGTGCTCTACTACGAGAACATCGAGGGGGGCCACGGCGGCGCCGCCGACAATCGCCAGAAGGCGTTCATGGACGCGCTGGCATGGACGTTCCTGGACCGCGAACTCACCGACTGACGCCGAACCGCCGCAGCACCGCGGCCGGCACGCCGATCCCGAGCACGTGCACCCGCCCGGTGAACACGGCCGCTTCCGCGTTTGCGAACCCTTGCTTCTCGGCCACGAAGGTGGCGGTGGCGTCAGCCCGCACGCACCCGCCCTCGGCCGTGCCGGTGTCGGCGTCGAGTCCCGACGGCAGGTCCACGGCGAGCACCCTCACGCCGTCGTCTGTGTTTCGTCGGGCGTTGATCGCCGTGATCGCAGCGGCCACGCTGCCTCGCGGCGGCCCCGCCGCGCCGGTGCCAAGCAGGGCATCCACGATCCATGTTGCACCGGCCAGTTCGCCTCGCCAGGCCGCCTCGTCGGCGTCGGCTAGAAAGGTGATCGCGAGGCCGCTCCGCTGGCAGATCTCCAGGTTGATGGCGGCGTCGCCCGCGTAGGCCTCCGGAGCCGCGGCGAGGAGCAGTCGCACCGGATGCCCGGCGGCCTCGAGGTGCCGGGCGATCACGAAGCCATCGCCGCCGTTGTTGCCCCGCCCACAGGCGATCGCGAACGTGCCGGCGGCCCCCAGCCGCCCGAGCAGCGCGGCGACGCCGGCCCCAGCGTTCTCCATCAGCACGACACCCACGACGCCAAACTCCTCGATGGCGACCCGATCGAGGTCGCGAACCTCCCGCTTTGCCAGCCTTGCCGTGAACACGCCTCCCTCCTTGCCCACGCTACGGACCTCACGCAGCCTCGGCGACGACAGCCCCGTAAGTCTGAGCGATTTGAATCGGTCGTGCCGATCGTGCCGATCATACGGGAGTGTGTCGCCGTCGCCATCCCGCCGTCGCATTCCTGCTGGCCGTACTGCTGGCCGCATCGCCATGGGCTCCGTGTCGAGCGGAGGATGCTGCGCTGCCATCGGCCTCCGAAGACCGCATCGCCGCGCTCGAGCGGGCGGTTGGCAGGCTTACCAAGGCCGTCGAGAAGAAGAAGCAGGCCGACACGAAGAAACCGTCGCTCACCATCTCCGGTCAGGTACAGGCCGACACCGTCTACTTCGGACAGGACGAGGAGAGCCGGGCCGATGTGGGTGACCTTCAGGACGGCACCCAGTTCCGCCGGCTCCGGCTCGGCGCCCGGGGGACGAGCTTTGAATCGCTCGACTATTCTCTGGGCGTCGACTTCGCGCTCGCGAACCAGCCGAGCTACCTCGACAACTACCTCGAGTGGAAGGACCTGCCCTATCTCCAGCACATCCGCGCGGGCCACTACTTCGAGCCCTTCTCTCTGGAACGCGTGACGCAGAATCGCAACAACACCTTCATGGAGCGGTCGCTCGTCGACACCTTCGCCCCGGCCCGCAACATGGGGGTGATGACCTACGGCAACACCGAGAATGAGCGGGCGACCTGGGCGATCGGCACCTTCCGGACCAATAGCGACAACGTCGGCAACGACTCGTTCGACAGCGGTCAGGCGCTCACCATGCGGGGCACCGTGCTGCCCTGGTGGGACGAGGCCAGCGACGGCAGCTTCTACCTGCACCTTGGGGCGGCCTACAGCTACCGCGACGCCTACCAGAAGCAGGTCCGCTTCCGAAACACGCCTGAAATCCGCAAGCAGCAGCCGTCGAGCGTCTTCGGCCCGGTGGGGCCGCCGCAGCCCAGCAACTACATCAATGGCCAGCCCGGGCCCTTCGCGCCGATTTTCGTGGACACGGGGAACATCGCCGCCGACCACTTCCAGCTCTTCGACCCCGAGTTCGCGCTGATTCTTGGCCCGCTGTCGCTGCAGTCGGAATACGCATTCGCCGTGGTCGATCAAGTCGGCGGCCCGAGCCTGTTCTTCAACGGCTACATGGCCCAGCTCAGCTACTTCCTGACGGGCGAGCACCGGCCCTACGAACGCAAGCTCGGCATCCACGGCCGGCTGGAGCCGTTCGAGGATTTCTTTCGCGTGCGGACCGCGTCCCGAGGCATTCTCACGGGGCTTGGGGCCTGGGAAGTCGCCGCCCGGTTCTCGAACATCGTGCTCAATGACAAGAACATCCGCGGCAACAACCTCACCGACTTCACGGTGGGGCTCAACTGGTATCTCAATCCGTACACCCGCTGGAAGTTCAACTACATCAGGGCTTTTCTCGAGGACAGCCGGCTCGACAAGGGAAACAGCATGACCGACGCCTACGGCATGCGGATCGATTTCGACTTCTGACCACCGCCCGCGGCACGAACGCATGCAGGCGGTGTATAAGGTCGGGCCTGGCTCGTCGTCTCTGAAGGGGCTCCCATGACCGCCCGCATCTCGCTCTCCCTCCTCGCCACCATGCTCGCCATCGTCACCACCACCGGCGCGGCCGCGCCCCTCGTGATCGCGCACCGGGGCGCGAGCGGGTACCTGCCCGAGCACACCCTGCCGGCCAAGGCGATGGCCCATGCTCAGGCCGCCGACTTCATCGAGCAGGACGTGGTGCTCACCCGCGACGACGTGCCGGTCGTGCTGCACGACGTTTTTCTCGACGCCGTCAGCGACGTGGCCGAGCGGTATCCCGGACGTGCCCGCGCAGACGGCAGGCACTACGCGATCGACTTCACGCTCGAGGAACTCCGCAGCCTGCGGCTCTTTGAACGGTGCGATCCGAAGACGGGCCGCCCCACGTACCCGGGGCGGTTTCCGCCCCGCACGGGTTCGTTTCGGATCGCCACGCTCGAAGAGGAACTCGACCTGCTCGACGGCCTCGCGCACAGTACCGGCCGTCGGGCCGGCATCTATCCTGAGATCAAGCAGCCCGCCTGGCACCGTCGCGAGGGGCACGACCCGACCGCGATCATCGCCGAGGTGCTCCGCCGCCGCGGTCTCGACGCCAGGGAGGCGGCCTGCTTGGTGCAGTGCTTCGAGGCGGAGGAACTCGAGCGCCTGCGAACCGCCCTCGGCTGGCAGGGCCGGCTCATCCTGCTCGTGGGCGAAGCGCCGGACGCCGGCCCCGATCCGTTGCTGGATCCTGGAGCGCTCGCAAAGGTGGCGAAGGTGGTCGACGGCATCGGGCCGCCGCTCACGCGGGTCGTCACGCCTGAGGGCCGGCCGACGGGCCTCGTGGCCGCTGCCCATGCCGCTGGCCTCGCGGTCCACGCCTACACGTTCCGGGTCGATCGGCTGCCGGCCTTCGCCCAGTCGCCCGCGGACGCGCTGCAGCTGCTGGTCGACAACGCGGGCGTGGACGGCCTGTTCAGCGACTTCCCGGACGTCTGCGTGGCCTGGCGGGCGAGCCGCGCCGCGAGCCGGCCGCCGGCCCGCTGAAAAACCAACGAGCGGAGAGGGCGAGATTCATTCGAGCCCGTTGCCCTCCCTTGGTTTGCACCACCAGAGATTCTCTCTCTGAACGCGGTGCCGTTGAAGGGGGGCAGGTCGCGAGCCGGTCCAGGAACTCAAACGGGAGAGCTCAACCTGCGGTCATCTGCCTAGCGCCGCCGGTCCGTCGCCATAAAGAATGATCCAAATACCGGAGGAATCTCCTTGACCACCGCCCGTAGGCTGGAACCTTCGGATTGAAGTGCTGCGTCCAAGGAGTCGTCGTGATCCGGGTCGGATCGGAGCACACGATCCACGAGCGGCAGCCATCGCTCGCGCAGCCTCTCAGAATAGGGGTGGCGCTCGTCGAGCCAGTGCCGGAGTAGTCGCTCCCGCTTTGCGGGATCACGCCAGAATCGTCGCCCGTACTCCAATCGCGACTCATCTTGATACAGAAGTCTTCGCATCGGCTTCAGGCAGTGTGTTGAGGGGTGGCGAGGAAGGAAGTTACGCGATGCCCAGCCGCTTGGCCCACTCGGCATGCGCGCGGTCCCGAGGTTCATTTCGCCGTAGTTTCGGAACGAGGATGTCACCAGCGGAAGGAACGACAAGCGTCAGTTTGCCGTAGGTGCGTCGTGCTGCGCGGGACTCCCAGCCTTCGGCAAACTCCTTCAACACAGAAGATGGCAGGAGGTTCACATGCCAGCCGTGGATTCGCTCGAACTCGCTGCCGATCAGCGCGTCGTAGCACATCCACGCCAGAGCATCGGAATCGGTCACCGGATCGACGTCCATGCTGTTTTCCGGCAGCGGAACGTCCAACCCTCGCTCGGCGGCATGCCACAACAAGGCAGCCGACCCGATCAGTGTCATCGATGCCGGCTCATCGAGAGCAGCCCCCCACTCCACGAGCCAATCGACGATTTGCTGCGGTCGGGAAAGCTCTCGACGAGGCATGTGGGCCATCCATTCAAACGGAGAGGGCGGGATTCGAACCCGCGGTCCAGCTTTTGACCGGACACGTCTTTAGCAAAGACGCGCATTCGACCACTCTGCCACCTCTCCGGCACCGGATCGTCCACCGGCCTGAACCACCCTGCCCAGATGGGAGGGTCGCCCCAGACACAGCCAGACGGAACCAGCGAGAAACCCCTTTCCGGGGAACTTCCTCTCCGACTATTCTGGACGCCACGCTCCGCTCCCGCAAGGAGGTGAACTCCACCGTGGAAACGAACGTGACTGCCGCCCATTCGCCGTCGCGGAGCCTGCCGGCGGCCAGGTGCTGCATCGTGACCGTCGCGCTGCTCGGCGGCCTCGCCGCCTTCGCCGCAGCGCGGGCCTCCGAGCGACTCACTGACGCCGCTGCGAGCATCCAGGCCGCCGACGCCGGCCGGCACGTGGGCGTCCTCGCCGACGACGCGTTCGAGGGTCGCGAGGGAGGCACCCGCGGTGGCCGGGCAGCCGCGGCCTACATCGTCGAGCAGCTCGAGCGGCTGGGGCTTGAACCGGCCGGTGACGACGGGAGCTACTACCAGCTGTTCGGCGGGATGCGAAACGTGCTGGCGATCATCCCCGGCAGCGACCCGGCCTGGGCCGGGGAGGTGATCGTGGTCGGGGCCCACTACGACCACGTCGGCTACGGCACGGCAGCCACGAGCTACGGGCCGTTCGGGTACGTCCACAATGGCGCCGACGACAACGCCTCCGGCGTGGCCGGCCTGCTCGAGATAGCCGAAGCACTCGGGCGACAGCCTGAGCCGCCCCGGCGGACGATCCTGCTGGCCTTCTGGGACGGCGAGGAGAAGGGCCTCCTGGGGTCTCACCACTTCCTCCGAGTCCGCCCCGCGGCCGTCGCCGGGCGGACGATCGTGTGCTCGGTGAACATGGACATGATCGGCCGGCTCCGCGGAGGGCGGCTCGAGGTCTACGGCTCCCGCACCGCGATCGGCCTGCGCGAGGCGGTCGTCCAGGCCAACAGCCGCGGTTCGACGGGAGCGGGCCTCAAACTGGTGTTCGTTTGGGACATCGAGGAAGACTCCGATCACTTTCCCTTCATCGCCGCGGGAGTGCCCACGGTCATGTTCCACACCGGGCTTCACGACAACTACCACCGGCCGAGCGACGACGCCCACCTCGTGAATCTCTCCGGCATCGAGCCGATCGCTCGGCTCGCCCTCGGCTTCGTGCTGGCCGCAGCCGATGCACCCGAGCCGCTGCCGACTTTTCGACCCTCGTGCCGCAACGAGTCGAACGCGACCCGCAACCGGATCGAGGCGGCCGTCCCCGAGTCGCCGGTGAGCCCTGGAGGCCGCTGGGGCATCGGCACCCGCGACGATCCCGGCGAACCTGGCTGCCCCATCGTGGTGCGCGTCTGGCGGTCGTCCGCCGCCGAACGTGGCGGACTTCGCGTCGGCGACCGCATTCTCGCGGTCGATGCGGCCCGAATCGTTTCGCAGACCGACATGGTGAGGCGATTGCGGTTGGCCCCGGCGACGATTTCCCTGGAGGTGGAGCGGCGGGGCCGCGTCGAGCACCTCCGCCTCGACGACGGCTCCGCGCATGAAAAAGGGCCCCTCACGGGGCCCTGAGCGGATGACATGAACCGGACCGGAATCGATGGGCGACGTCAGTCGTCGTCATCTTCCTCCTCGTCCTCGTCCTCTTCCTCCCAATCCTCGTCGTCGTCCTCCCAGTCCTCGTCGTCCTCCTCCTCTTCCTCTCCGTCTTCCTCCTCGTCGGAATCCTCCTCGTCCTCGTCTTCGTCCTCATCCTCTTCGTCGTCGACCTCTTCCCACTCCTCGTCGTCGGATTCCTCGTCGTCCTCGTCATCGTCTTCTTCGTCGTCCTCAAAGTCGTCGTCTTCCTCGTCCTCGAACTCCTCGTCCTCATCGTCGTCCTTCGCGGCGACCACCAACGAGTCGACGGCCCCCCACGCGGACTGCAACGCCGCATTCACGGCTCCGGCGAACGCCGGGCTGGCCGACTCCTGCTCGAAGAGATCCTCGGCCGCGAGCAGCTCCGGCATCTCGCTCCACGAGAAAACTTCGGCGTCGACTTCGACGCGATGCTCCCGGCCACTTGCAACGATCGTCACGGCGAAAACCTCCAGGACCTGTTCGACGACACCACCATGTTCCTACCCGATCGGTCAGCGAGCGTCCAACTGCGGAGCCGAAATTAGACTGCAGAAAAAATCGCTCGCAATCCGACCGGAGGGGACACAGTCTGTCGCCCGGTGGCCACCGCTGCAAGTGTCCGCCCGGCCTCCATTCCGGTGGCCGGTCAGGAGCGGGGCTCATCGGCGTCGCTCGGCTCGTCGGCGGGCGGCTCGGGCGCGGCCGCGGGGAGATCCACCGCGGGGAGGTCAGCCAGCCTCGCCAGGCCAAAAGCGGCCAGAAATCGCCGCGTGGTCACGTACACGTTCGGCCGCCCGAGATCCTCCGCCCGGCCGCCCACGGCCACGAGATCCCGTTCGAGGAGTTGCCGGATGATCTCCTCGCTGCCGACACCCCGAATGGCCTCGATCTCGGCCCGCGTGACGGGCTGACGATACGCGACGACGGCGAGGGTCTCGATGGCGGCCGCCGACAGCCGCGCCGCCGGCGGCCTGTCGAACAGCCGCCGCACCCACGGCCCGAGCGGCGTCCTCGTGAGCATCTGGAACCCGCCGGCGATCTGCTCGACGCGAAATGCCGTGCCAGCGGCATCGTGAAGCCGTCGCAGTTCCCTGACGACGACCCTGGTCCGACTCGCATCGGCGAGGCCCGCCAGCTTCGCCAGTCGCCGCGGACTGAGGGGCTCTCGTGCCATGAAAAGTGCCGCCTCGACGCGGGCCAGGTCGTCGCTGCGACCATGCGATCCGCGGCCGGCCGCGGCGGCCGCGACCGGTGGCGCTGCAAGGTCGGGCCGACGACGGCGCGGCGCATCCCATGGATGCCGTGGTCCGACGAGGGCGTGCCCCGGCCCGGGCCACATCGTGAACCCGCGGGCGGGCAAAGGCCATCCTGGACGACGGCGATTCATCGGCGCCTCGGATCAGGGATGCGCGACCGGCGAGACCGGGAGCTCACGCCGCGGCGCACCGGCGAACCTGTTTCTCCAGCCATCGACCTCCGTCGCCAGCGCCGCCAGCGCCGCATCGCGATCACCGCCGGTGCCGTGGAACACGCGAAGGAGTTGGCCATCCGCGTCGAGCGGCACGGCGCAGCTGGCCACGTGGCCGCCGCTCGGCCCCGGCAACGGGCGACACTCGAGCGACATCGCCCCGAGCCGTGCGAGGACTGCCTCGGGCCGATCGGCGGCGTCCTCGGGTCGCAGGGGAACGGCGGCCGGCGTGGCGGGGGCGGGTGCTGCGGTGGCCGCTGCCATCGAGACAGTCGGCCCCGCGCGGCGCTGCAGCACGGCGTCGCGGCACCATGCCATCGCCTTCGCCACCGCGTCGCGCGTGCCGGCCCGCACATCCGCCGGCACGCGGTGCGAGAACAGTGCCACCGACGGCACCGCGACCATGCAGACGGCGAGGAGCGAGGTGCGAAGGGTCATCGATGGGGCGGTCCACCGGGCGGGAGTGGCCGGGAACGTAGCGGCTGCCCAGGCTGCCCACAACCGGGAAAACCCCGTCATTTGGCAGGCGATTCGCTGCCGGCGACGATGATCCGCCGCGGTCCCGCTGCGTCGGCGGGTGTGGCCGGATCGAAATGGGCCACACCGGGGGAGTAGGTCACCGGCAGCCTCGCCCGGGCCTCGTCGACGAGCACGCGCACGAGATCCGTGAGCAGCACCTTCTCGATCCGTGGACGGACGACGTCGATGCCGATGCGACCCGGCTGCACGTCGGTCACCTTCACGATGTGGACGCCGAACGGCGTGACGATGGGCCGCGAGACGTCTCCCTTCGCGAGCCGGTAGACCGGCCTGGCAAACTCCTCCACCATCGGCCCGTCGCGACCAATCCAGCCGATGTCGCCTCCCCGATGCCGGCTCGGGGCCGCTGAGTGCAAGCGGGCCGCATCCTCGAACGACGTGCGGTTCTGGAGCACGTCGCGGCGGATCGCCTCCGCCTTTGCCACGATCCGGTCGATGCCGTCGCCGCCGCCGCTCACGTCGAGGATGTCGGGCCTGAGGAGGATGTGGCTGACACGCAGCCGCGTGCCGTCGACCTCGCGTCGCTTCTCCTGAAAGACGGCTT
The DNA here is from genome assembly GCA_046076065.1 of Planctomycetaceae bacterium. Lineage (GTDB taxonomy): Bacteria > Planctomycetota > Planctomycetia > Pirellulales > UBA1268 > QWPN01. The sequence goes on from JBJTRH010000199.1 coordinate 32,569, forward strand.
CGAACTTCGCTGGCGTCATCAGCGGGCGCGCGTACTTCTCCATTCCCATGTTCACCCGCAGCTGGTCGCGGAGTCCGGCCTCGTCGCGGCCGGTCGCCGCGAGGAAAGCCTGGTACGACTCATCGCCCTTGAACTGCGCCTTGAACTGCCCGAGCGCCTTTTCGATCTCCGAGTCGGCTACGGAGATCTGCCGGTGTTCGAGCTCGGAGCTGATGAGCAGTTCGTCGACGAGCTGCTCCAGCACGGTGGCCTCGATGTACCGCCGCCGATCGGAGGTGATCGTCTGCTGGGGACCGAGCCGGCGAATCACGGCGTCGACGGCCGATTGCAGCACCGGCGTGTCGCCGACGCGGGCAACCGCAGCGGCCGCCGGGGGCGCGGCCGCGTCGTCGGCCCGCGACGGCTGGGCGACCGCCCAGCCTGCGACCACCAGCAGGCAGCAGCACCATGCAGCCGAACCTGGCACGTCGATGCGGGGGGCCACCAGCATGCGCACGGATACTCCGGCGAGGAACGGGGCTGCGGCCGGGGTCGCACCCCGCCGCACCGCCGACATCGTACGCGATCGGAGGCCCGTCCAGAACCCGGTCGCTGGCGGACCGCCCGCCGGGACGACCAGAATGACGCCGCTCGTGGCGGACGCCCCCAGGCGGGTGCGCCCCCGCGTCGCCGGAGTGATTCATGGCGAAGATCGCGATCAGCCTGTGCGGAGAGGGCCGCGGGCACGCCACGCGCGTGAGTACCCTGGTGCACCGCCTCGAGCAGCGGCACGACATCCTCGTGTGGACGTCGGCCGATGCGCTCGAGTTCCTGCGGAGGCGGTTCGCGAGCGGCCATCCGCGGGTCCGGATCGAACAGGTTCCGGGGATGGTGTTCGAATACAGCGCGGGGCGGCTCGACGTCGCCCGATCGATCGCGGCGGGAATTGAATATCACGCGAGGCTCCTCGGGCCGCTGGTCGACCGCATGATCGGCGAGCTGGAGACGTTTGGCGCGGACCTCGCGATCACCGACTTCGAGCCGGCGCTCCCCAGGGCTGCCGGGCGACTCGGGGTGCCGCTGGTGAGTGTCGACCACCAGCACTTCCTCGTGGCCTACGATCTCGACGTGCTGCCGCTGTCGCTCCGCTGGCACGCGTGGCTGATGGGCCATGCCGTCTGGATGGTCGTGCCCGAGGCCGACGACACGGTGGTGTCGGCGTTCTTCCGTCCGCCGCTCCGGCATGGCTGGGAGCACGCCGTGCAGGTGGGCCCGCTCCTGCGGCCGGAGGTCGCCACCGCCCGGGCATCCGATCAGGGCTTCGTGCTCAGCTACCTCCGGCGGCACACGCCCTTCTCGACCATCGAGGCGCTCGCCGACTGCGGCGCGCCGGTGCGGGTGTATGGACTCGGGGAGCGGGAGCCCGTGGGACGGGTGTCGTTCCACGCGATCGACGACGCCGCCTTCGTGGCCGACCTGGCCGCCTGCACCGCACTGGTGGCCGCGGCAGGCAACCAGTTGATCGGCGAGGCGCTCCATCTCGGCAAGGCGATGCTGGTGCTCCCGGAGATCGCCCATGCCGAGCAGTCGATGAACGCCCACTTTCTGCAGAGCATGGGCTGCGGCGATTTCTGCCCGCTCGAGGACGCGACGCCCGTGAGGGTCCGCGAGTTCCTCGACGCCCGGGACCGGCACCGCGGTCCGCTGGCGTTGCTCGCCGGCCGCCTCGACGGCACCGGTGACGTGCTCGACGTGATCGAACGGCGGTTGGGGGCCGTGAGGCCGGCTTCTGCAGCGGGCTGACGGGCGTCACCGCCGGCCGACGGCCGCGACGATCGCCGGCAGCATGCCGCGGAGCGCCCGGGCGCGATGGCTTATCAGGCCCTTGACGGTCGCGGGGATCTCGCCGAACGTCCGGTGGTATTCGGGCACGATGAACAGCGGATCGTAGCCGAAGCCCCCGGAGCCCTTCGGCGCGACGGCGATCAGCCCGTGGCATTCCCCGTGCGACTCCGCCACGATCCGCCCAGCCGGGTCCGCCAGTGCCGCATGGCATGCGTAGTGCGCGGCGCGGGCCGGGCCGGACCAACCCTGAAGACGCTCGAGCAGCAGCTCGCTGTTGCGGGCGTCGACCTCCGACCTCGCGCCGCTGGCACCCGAGAAACGGGCCGACCGCACCCCGGGCTCGCCGCCGAGCGCAGGCACCACGAGCCCGCTGTCCTCCGCCAGGACCCATGACCCCAGCGCGATCGCCTGCTGCGACGCCTTCAGCGCCGCGTTCTCCGCGAAGGTCGTGCCGGTCTCTTCGACGTCCACGGCGAGGTCGAGTCCCGCGAGCGAGCGGCAGCCGATGCCATGGGGCTCCAGGAGCGCCAGCAGCTCCCGAACCTTGCCTTCGTTGGTCGTGCCGAGGACGAGCATCGGGGGGCGTTGGGTCAGCGGCGGCCGGCGGGGGGCCGCGGCACGTCGATCGGCCGCGGTTGCACGTCGAGCAGGATGCCGCCGACCGAGCGGGGCATCATCTGACCGCGGGCGAGAAGCGCCTGGTCGGGGCCGAGCGACGCCACGATCCGCGCGATCTCGGGGTGCGGCACGCCGCGGCCGTCCGGCCCGGGCACGTTCAGCTGGTCGATGCTGCCCACGCACACGATGCTCTCGTCGCGATCGTGAAACTCCCACGCCTGCCAGCCCTGGCGTCGCAGGGCCTCGGTGAGCCGATGCGCGTTGTCGGCCGCCTCGACGAGGCGGCTCTCCCGCTCCACGCCGCGCAGCTGCGGATCTCTCCAGCCGTTGCCCTTGAGCACTTCAACGAACCGGCCCATGTCGACGAGCCCCGCGCCCGACTCGACGGGGTCCGCGGGTCCGTTTCCGGTGTCGAAGGTGCCGGCGCCGGTGAAGGTCGCCACCCGGACGCTGTAGCGGCCCGGACAGTCGAGCAGCCCGTGCGTGACGTCGGCATTCATCTCCATCACGAACTCGTCGACGCGCTGACGCGAGAAGTAGTCCTCGGGTAGCAGGGGGTTCGGGATGAGGATGGCCGCGTGCAGCGGGGGCTTCGCGGCCGGGGCGGCCCGCACGTGGTCACGGTTCGCCTGGAGGAAGTCGTTCTCCAACCGATCGGCGGCGGCGATCTCGACGGCCTTGGGCCGCAGCGTCTTCACCTTCTGGAGGATCTTCTGACCGCGCGGATCCTCGGCCGAAGAGAAGTCGCCCACGAGCACTGCGACCTCGACGACCTGCTCGGAGTTGGCATAGCGCATCTTCTTCGGTGTGCCGTCGGGATTGAGCCCGATGCCCCGCTGCTGACCGGTGTAGTCGAATGCCTTCTCGTGCGTGTAGGCCTCGAGGCGGTGCGTGCCGCGCAGTTCCTGAACCAGACGCCGGGCGTCGTCTCGCGCGCCCTCGCCGCGGAAGGTCGTGGCCAGCACGAGCCACGGGCCGTCTTTCTCCGCGAGCGGATACATCGCCTGCGCGTCGGACTGCGAGCCGCCGAACCAACTGGCGGGCAACCACCCCTGCGCCGCCGCCGGGCGGGCACCTCCGCACGTCGACCAGGCCAGGACCATGCCGACGGCGACGGGGCGGATGACACGTGATCCCTTCACGACTGACCTCCTGCGATCGCAACCCCGGCGCGAGCCGGCGCCGGCTGGGAAGGGCGGGACGGTAGCAGGGCGGGGGCCGGGGATGCCAGACTGATGCGGCTCGAGGTCCGGAGCCGACCCCGGCTTCCCATCTCTTCGGAAAACCCCAGACGTGCCACTCTCCACATCCCGCCGGCTTCTCGTGGCGGTCGTCATGGCCGCGTGGGTCGCCGCCGTCGTGGCGCCGCCGGTCGGACTCTATGCGTGGCGCGAAAGGCGTCTCGCCGCGGTCTCGACGCCGGAAGCGCGGCGGCAGTGGGAGGCATTTCGCGAGGACATCCGCCGTCAGGCCGACAATCCCGGCCCCGTGAAGCGGAAAGTTCCCCGCAGCGTGGAACCACCGGAACTGGTCTGGCTGCGCGACTACGCCCCGCTGGCCGCGACGGCCTGGGTGGTGCTGGCGGGCGTTCTCGGCGGCGTGCTGGCGGCGATGGCGCTCGGGGTGGCCCGATCAGCGGCCGAGCAGCAGCCGGCCCGTGACGGCGACCACGAAGAACAGCACGACGGTGATGGCGAGCACGCCGACGAACGAAAACACGGCTGACTCCAAATCGCGGGGGGCGGAGGCTCTCCGCCACGACTCGGCGGATGGTAGACCGCCGTGCCGCAGCGAACAAGACGTCGCCACCCGACCGGCTCAGCCCCCGGCGGAACGCCGGAAAATCTCCTCCGACACGAGCATCCGGCCGGTCCGGCCGACGTCGTCGAGCGTCCGCCGCTGCCCGACCGTGTGCCACGGTGTGACGTCGGCGAGTTCGGGCATGATCTCGAGGATCTGCTCGATCAGCATGCCCACGAGGCGGCCAACCGGCTCGCCCTCGGTCCGCTCCCGAAGCGCGGCCGCCGTCTTCATCAGCTTGACCATCCGCGACCGCTCGAGCACTGGACCGGAGAGCTGCCCCTCCCCCTCCACGAGCAGTTCGGCGACCGGCACCTCGAGCACCTCCTGCCACCGCTGCAGTTCGGAGAGCCTGAGATCACAGTCCGGCTGCTCCTGGCGGCGCACGACCGGCAGCGACATGCCCAGCCGTCGCGCCACGTTCCGCAGCGTGACGCCCTGCCGCTGCCGCACCTCGGCGATGCGATGGAGCGGGGCGGCCCGAGACGATGCCTGGCGGCAGCCACCGCACGAGTCGAACTCGGCGCGGGCGACGTCGGAGTGCTCCGAATCGGCGACCGCGAGCGGGTTGCCGAGGTCGACGTCGTCCGAGTCGTCGTAGTCGTCGCGGCAGTCACGGTCGTAATGCACGGTGGCCATGGTCGGTCCTCCAGCGAAAGTGACGTCCGCCGCCGGGCGGAGCCCGCATCGTCGCGGTGAAAGAGGTACGCACCCCGCCGGGGAAGTGTTCACGCGACAGCGGTTTTTTTCGGAGGCCGGAGGCGTGGTAGCCTGCCCACGCGCGGGCTCGAATCCCCGGCCTGCCCCGAGCCGCATGCGGACTGCGACCATGCCAGCCACGCCCCACGATCCCCCTCCTGTCCAGCGCCCGCTCCGCGAGGCCGTCGCGTGGAGCGAGCTTGCTCGCCCCATGCTCGTGGTCGCGACCGGCCGCGACGCGGTGGCGTTCGTCGATCGATTCACGACGGCGTCGCTGGCGGCGATCGCGGTCGGCCACGGCACCGAGACTGTGTTCTGCGACGCTCGCGGGCACGTGCTCGCCCTGGCCCTCGTCCTGCGCACCGCCGACGGCCTCGAGATCGACGCCGGCCGGTCGGCCCGCGTGTCGCTGCTCGACCACCTCGAGCACCACCACATCCGCGAGCAGCTCGAGCTTCGCGACGCATCCCTCGAGCACGTCACGTTTCTGGTGGCCGGTCCGACCGCCGCCAACTGGCTCGCTGAGCGGCTCGGCGTTGCGGTCCCGCACGTCGGTGACCACGTCACGAGCGCTGTCGGCAGCACCGCCGTGCAGGTGATCCGAACGGGCCGGTTCGGTCCCGCGGCATTCCTGCTCCGCGTCGCGGCCGACGACGCGGCAGCGGTCCGGCAGTGGCTGAGCGACACCGGGCTTTCGCGCGCCGACGCCGACGCGGTCGAGACGGTGCGGATCGAGGAACGCACACCGGAGGCCGCCGACCTGCCTGAGAAGACATTGCCGCAGGAGCTCGAGCTTCCGCCCGGCGCGATCTCGTTCACCAAGGGCTGCTACCTCGGTCAGGAGACCGTCGCACGGCTCGACGCGCTCGGCCACGTGAACCGCGTGCTCTCGGTCGTCGCCTGCGACGGAGGCACGCCCCCTGCCGCGGGCGCGATCCTGCTCGCCGATGGCGCACCCGTCGGCACGATCACCTCGTCGTGCCCCGCCCCATCGGGTGCGGCGTCGCTCGGGCTCGCGCTCGTCCACCGCCGCGCCGCCGAGCCGACAGCTCGGCTCACGATCGAGGGCCGCCGGGCGTGGCTCGAGGCCGCCCGCACGGCCTCCGGAGGACGCGGCTGATGGATCTCGCCATGCTCCCGGGTGACGAATCGCTGCTCGACACCCGCCGCTTCCGCGTGGTGCGGCGGCGCGAGCGGCTCGCCGACGGCTCGTCGCGCAGCCGCGAGGTGGTGCTGCATCCGGGCAGCGTGGTGATCGTGCCCTTGGTCGACCGCGAGACCGTGTGCCTCGTGAGCGTGGTCCGTGCCGCGGTGGACGGCACGTTGCTCGAGCTGCCCGCGGGGACGCTCGATCAGGAGGAATCGTTGGCCGACGCGGCCCGCCGGGAACTCGTGGAGGAGACCGGGTATCGCGCGGGTGTCATCGAGCCGGCGGGGGCGTTCTGGATGTCGCCGGGCATCCTCCGCGAGCGGATGCACCTCTTCGTGGCCCGTGATCTCGTGCCCGGCCCGCAGGCACTGGAACCGGGCGAGCAGATCACCCCCCGCCTCGTCGCCTGGAGCGAGGCGGTGGCGATGTGCCGCGACGGCGTCATCGACGACGCCAAAACGGTGGCCGGCATCCTGCTGGTCGACGCCCGCCGGCGGGCGTGATCAGGCTGCGGGCGGCCGCGACCGGTCGAGTAGAAAGAGCCCGCCGCCGATGAGCCCGATGGCGAGCAGGCTGAGCTCCCAGAGCAGGGCCACACCCACGGCGCGGTCCGTCGACACGCCCTGCTCGGCGAGCAGAAAGGCCGTGGCGGTGGTGCGGACCCCGAACCCGCCGATGCTGATCGGAAGCACGGCCGCCAGCGCCACCAGCGGCACCACCGAGAACCACACCGACAGCGGCTGCTCCACGCCGAGGGCCCGCGCCAGCACGGCCACGCTCAAAGCCCCGCCCGCCTGCACGACGAACGACCAGGCCACGGCCGTGGCGATCAGGCTGGGCCGCTGCTGGTAGGGGAGCAGCTGCGACAGGAATCCGCGAAAGGGCCCTCCCTCGGGCAGCGCCGCGATGATGGTGTCGAGAAAGGACACGGCCAGCAGGAACGCCCCGAGCACCAGCGCGAGCAGCCCGGCGGCCACCGCGAGCGTGACGGGGAGCGAGAGGTCGTACTTCCGCGCCGCGAGCGCTGCACCGCCGAGCACCGCCAGTGCCGACAGTCCGGTGAGCCGGTCGGCCAGCACCGAGCAGCCGGCCAGCAGCCGCCGCGGCGTGGTGTCGCCGATCCGATACGCCTTCACGACGTCGCCCCCGATCGACGACGGCAGGCAGAGGCTGAAGAACATGCCCTCGAAGAACCGCCACACGAAGAGGCGTCGCGGAAAGGCGAACCCCAGCGGCCTGGCGAGCTCCGCCCAGCGAATCCCGGCCACGACCTGCACGAGCACCGCCGTGGCCATGCCCGCGAGCCACCACCACCAGTCGGCCCGAGCGAGCACCGTCCGCATGCCGGTGACGACCTGCCCGTCGACGATCTTGTCTTCCCAGTCCACGCCGCGGAGCGCGTAGGCGAGGAGCGCCACGGTCATCGCGATTCGCGCGACCGGGCCCAGCCACGGCGACAGGAGCCGCCGTGGGACGTCCGAGGCGTCTGGATTGGGGCCGTCTGGCATGGGCAGGATCATGAGGAACGCAGGTCGCCGAGACCGGTGGATCGCGGCGGCAGGCCGGGTACCCTACACGAAATTCGCGGCTGCCCCCACGGCAGCACAGCCCCCGGGATCACTCCTCGCCGATGCTGCCCTCGTTCACCGGCGTTCCCGGGGCCGAACTCGCGGTCCTCGCCATGGCATTCGCCTGGGGCGCCACCCTCGGCAGTTTCATCAACGTGGTCGTGCACCGGGTGCCCCGGCGACTGTCGGTGGTCGTCGGAGCCTCGAGGTGCCCCGCCTGCGGAACGCCGATCCTTCCCCGGGACAACATTCCCGTGGTCGGCTGGATCCTGCTCGGGGGCCGCTGTCGGGCATGCTCGGCGGCCATCTCTCCCCGGTATCCGCTCGTCGAGGCCGCGTGCGGGGCCATGGCCTGCGCGGTGGCGGCCGTGGAACTCGTCGGCGGGGGCGGATCCCTGCCTTGGCTCGGCTCGACGTCGTGGGCGGGCATCGACCGACTCCTGATGCACGGCGACTTCCGACTCGCGGGCTCGTGGGCCCTCCACGCGGGCATCCTCATGCTCCTCGTCGCGTGGTCGCTGCTGGCGTCTCCCCCTGCGTCGCACCACGTGTCCGAGCGGTCCGCCGGGGCGGCCCTCGCGGCCGTCGTCGCGGTCGTGGTCGCTCTGCCGGACCTTGGTCCCCCGGGCCTGGCCCTCGACGGCGCGAGGTGGCCGGATTCCCCGCGAGCGTCCGCGGCGATTGCGACCGCGACCGGCATCGCGGCGGGATGGCTCCTGGGGATCGTCACCGGTCGGACCAACGATCCGTGGAGCCTCGCAACGCTCGGCGCTGCGCTCGGCTGGCAAACCCTGACGGTCGTGGCGACGCTGACGGCAGGTGCGCGCGGCGTCGTGGCGGCCCTGCCGGGCGGGGGCCGCCGCGTGATCGATCCGCTGCCCGCGGTGGCAGCGGCCGCGATCGTGTTCTGGCGGCCGTTGCGCACCGCTTTCGCGACACTCGCGACGTGGGTCGCGGGTGGATAAACGCGTTTCGGCGGTTCGTGCCGGCCCCATGAATTCGACGTCCCGCCGGTGTATAGTTGGGGGGTCATCGTCCGGGACGTCTGAACATCCTCATGCCTTTCCCGTCTCCCATCGTTCCGGCCAATCGGTCGCAGCCGCCGGCTGAGCGAACGGCCGCCGCCGTGTCGCAGCCTTCGGCTTCCATCGATGAAGGCCTCGTGGAAGGGGCGCTTCGTCGCGCCCGTGCGTTCGCCGCCGACCTCCGCGATGCAGAGCAGGGGTTTCCGTGGCTCGTGATCGGCGGGCTCGCGGCCCTGCTGATGTACAGCTACTGGACGAGCCTCGCCCAACTTCCATCGTTCTGGGACAACCCCCAGTATCAGCACGGCTGGATCGTGCCGGTGTTCACGGTGATGCTGCTGTTCTGGTGGCGACGGCCCGTGACGCCCGTCACCGCTTCGGCTCGATGGGCCGGCATCGGCCTGCTGGTCGCGAGTTTCGCGCTGCGGCTGTTCTGCGCGAGTTTTCGGATCGTCACGATCGACATGTACACCTTCGTGCCCGCCTTGCTCGGCGTGTTCCTGCTGGCGGGCGGGTGGAGCATGTTTCGCTGGGCCTGGGCTCCCATCCTGTCGCTGATCTTCATGTATCCGCTGCCCGACGAGGCCACCCGCTACCTGCTGGGCCCGATGCAGACCCTGGCCACCATCGTCAGCACATTCGCGCTGCAGACGCTCGGGCTCGACGCCTTCCGCGAGGGCAACAAGATCATCCTCGGCGACACGCAGGTGCTCGGCGTGGTCGACGCCTGCAGCGGCCTCCGCATGCTCACGATCTTCGTCTGGCTCGCGCTGATGATCGTGCTGGTGGGCGACGGGGAGTGGTGGGAGAACCTCGTTATCCTGTCGAGCGCGATCCCCATCGCGCTCGTCGTGAACTGCGTCCGGATCACGGTC
>JBJTRH010000200.1:0-2409 GCA_046076065.1 Planctomycetaceae bacterium
AACAACATCAAAGCCTTCGCCCTCTCTGACATACATCTCATAATACAAAGCATTGTCAGTCACCATGACAAAGTTGCTGGCGACCCGTCTCGATAAACATCCGCCTTTCTTATCATTCCAGTCAAAATAATAGGCTTTTTCGCCTTCATCAAGTTTCACCCGATGGACATAAGGAATGGCCTCATTAATCCATACTTTTCACCCTAAAACCATTATAACTCATTACATCAACTGCCTTTGCAATTTTTTTAAGTTTTCGCTTCTGGCTACGTCGTTGGTTTGATACCCAGTAGCTCAAATGCCTTCTGCTGCGTTGACGTCGCTTTTGTCAGCATCTCAAATTCCGCTGGCGTCTCCGACATCTGCACGCGATTCTTTGACAACGTCCCAAGGTCCTTCAGCAACGTCTGGAAACTGTGCACCCGCATACCATCCTCTGCTTTGCCCGACGCGTCCTTCCGTCTCGCGGCCGCCGACCTTGGCGCCTTGCCTACCGGACTCGTCCGACCCCGCTCCGCTGAATCCCGCTCATGATCGTCAAATAACACCGGAGCCAGCTTCTGACGCATGTGCCACTCCACGTAATACGCCAGCATGCACAGAAAAACGTGCCCCCGAATCCGCTTGTCAAGCCAGTGAAAAATCGGCCGGATCTTCAAATCCACCGTCTTCAGGCTCCGAAACGCTCGCTCCACCTGGCTCAGACTCTTGTAGGCCCGCACCACGCCTGCACTGTCCATCTCCTTGCTCTCAACCGACGTCCGAATCACATAAATCCCATCCAGCGAAGCCTCTTCCTCAATCTTCGCCAAGTCCCGACTGTAACTGAACCGATCGTCACTGATTTCAATCTGAAAATGTTTGCCGACCTTATAGCGGCCCAGAACCTTCCCCACACGCAGGCCAATCTGATCCTTGCCTCGTAGCGGTTTTCGCGATCTGGTGGTCGCCGCCACGATCTTTTCCAATGCACGCTCGGTGGCCACCAGAAGCGATTCGCGATGATGTTTTCGCTCATCGGCCAGGGCCGGATTGCGGCAGGCCACCAATCGCTCGCCGGGATAGTCGTCCGAAGTAATTTCCACCAGATCCTGCTCGTCGAACAGGGTCATCTGAATCTGCCCCTGCGAGGCCAGTTTCTTGATATTGTCGGCTCGCAGGGCGGTGATCCAGCCCACGCCCTGCTCGGGCCTCAGCGTCTCGTCGATCTGCTTGCCGGTGATCAGCCCGCGATCGCCCACAATGACCACTTGCCGAAGGCCAAAGCGTCTGCGAACCTTCTCGATTTGCGAACTCAACGTTTTTGGGTCGCCCGTGTTGCCCGCAAAGACCTCGATCGCCACCGGACAGCCTGACGCGCTACAGACAAGCCCATAAACAACCTGCGGGAAATTGCTTTTGCCGTCGCGATTGTAGCCATATTGCACAAGGCCCGGCTTGCGACCGGTGTAGTAGCTGCTGCTCACGTCATAAAGCACCAGTGTGCCATTTGCCAAATGACGGTCGGCGAGCCGCTTTTCAATCGCCGCCTGCCGGTTCTGCAGCCAGTCAAGCGTTTTATAAAGCTCGCGGTCGTTGATTTCGCCCAGATTCAATTCGGAATTCAAGCTGGTGGCAGAGGTTTCACTTCGCAGGGATCGGGCCGTGGCGAGCTTTGAGCCGGGATGCAGAACGCGAGCGACGATCATGGCCAGGGCCAGTTCCCGCTCACGGCAAGGGCGAGAAGCTAAAATGTGGTCGAGGCCGGTTTGCCGCAAGGTTCCGAGAACGGCCATGACATGCCCGTGCGGGAGCGACCGGGTGATTTCGAATCCGCCCGAGGCAACGGGCTGATCGGATTTCAGCCTGTTTCGGATGGTTTCGATGAGGTCAGGCGGGAGGTGGGAGAGGTTGCCGAGAGTTTCGTGCTTGACCTTGCCGTCTTCGCGATAGGAACGACGCAGCAGGTGGGTTTCATAGACCCGATCCTTATAAACGCGGCGAGTGGTGGCCACATGAACCGGCCCGTTTCTGCTTGGCATACAAATATTATATGAAAAACTTACAGAGAGTCAATATTAAAACAGAAAATTTAGTGGCTACAAATGCAGCCCACCAATTCAGTGTATTCCTTTGAGGCATAGGTGGTTGCATTCAAAAAACGGATGTTTTGGGTGAAAGGTATGGATTAGTGTATACCCCATAGCCCAGCCAGTTGGCACCGTCTCGCTGGGTGATCAGCGTGTTGCTGCCACGCCGCACCTTGAACCAAAGCTCAAGGGCAAACGCCTGCGTGCCGGTGATGGCCGCGCCGGGGTCAACCACCACGTAATTGCCCAGTTGCCCGTCGAACTGGAAGGCGCTGCCCGAGATGCCCTGGGCATAACCCACCTTGCCCACCACGCTGGTGCTCGCAATATTGCCGCTGGC
>JBJTRH010000201.1:0-10818 GCA_046076065.1 Planctomycetaceae bacterium
CTACAAGGGCAAGGGCATCCGCTACGAGAACGAACAGGTCCGTCGCAAGGCAGGCAAGGCGGTCACGAAGTAAGGACAACGGTCATGGATCACGCTCGCACCATTCTCAGACAGCGGCAGCGCCGCCGGTTTCGTGTTCGCCGTTCGATTCGGGGGACCACGGAGCGTCCGCGCCTGTCGGTCTTCCGGTCGCACAAGCACATCACGGCCCAGATCATCGACGACTCGACGGGCCGGACGCTCGTGGCCGCCAGTTCGGTCGACAAGCAGCTCCGCGACGGCGTGGGGTTCGGTGGCAATAAGCAAGCGGCCGAGGCGATCGGTCGTGCCGTGGCGGAGCGGGCCAAGGCGGCCGGTATTACCAAGGTGTGCTTCGACCGCGGCTCGTTCAAGTACCACGGGCGGGTCGCCGCCCTGGCCGACGCGGCCCGCGCGGCGGGCTTGGAGTTCTGACAGCGAGTCCGGCTCCGCCGGCATCACCAGACCAGCATCTCGGAGGCAGTTCCCCGTGTCGACAGGCAAAGAATCACGAACCGGCGAGTTCGTCGAAAAAGTGGTCAAGGTCCGACGCTGCGCGACCGTCGTGAAGGGCGGACGCCGCTTCAGCTTCGCCGGCCTGGTCGTGGTCGGCAACGGCCGTGGCAAGGTGGGCTGTGGCTATGCGAAGGCCAACGAGGTTCCGCCGGCGGTCGAGAAGGCGATCAAGGACGGGATGAAGAATCTGATCGAGGTTCCGGTCGAGGCGGGCACGATCCCGCACCGCGTGGAGGGCCGATACGAGACCGCCAAGGTGGTGCTTCTCCCCGCCGGTCCCGGCACTGGCATCATCGCGGGCGCTGCCGTTCGGGCGGTCTGCGAGTCGGCCGGCATCCACGACGTGCTCTCGAAGGCGCATGGTTCGACCAACCCGGTGAACCTCGTCAAGGCGGCCCTCGACGCGCTGAAGCAACTCCGCACCAAGGCCGAAGTCGAGCGGCTCAGGGGCGTGTCGCTCTCCTGATCATCACCCTGGTCCGCGCATCGCCGACCGCAACGAGACAAGTGATCTCATGAAACTCAACGACGTCAACAAGGACATCCGCAAGAACACCCGGCGGCTCCGCGTGGGCCGCGGGCCCGGCTCCGGCCGTGGCCGGACGGCCGGGCGTGGCAACAAGGGCCAGGGGCAGCTCGCCGGCTGGTCGTCGCCGGCGATCTTCGAGGGCGGCTGCATGCCGCTGATCCGCCGCATTCCCAAGCGGGGCTTTCACAACGCCCATGGTCTGATCGTCAAGGCTGTGAACGTCGGCAGGCTTGCGGAGGCCTTCGAGGCGGGCGGCGAGGTCACGCCCGCCACGCTGCGGAGCTCCGGACTCGCGAAGGGCATCTGGCAGCAGATCAAGATCCTCGGCGAGGGTGACATCGACCGCCCCCTGAAGGTGTCGGCGCACCACTTCAGCGAGCAGGCCAAGGCCAAGATTCTCGCTGCGGGCGGCTCGGTCACGGAGCTGCCCGGTCCGGCACCCTTGGTTCGCAAGGTCGGAAAGGCATCGCGGAAAAAGCCCGCGGGCGGGTAGGGTATCGGCTTCCGGCCGCAGCGTTCCTCGGAGGAGTCGGTCCCGTGCTCGAGAAACTTCGCGTCATTTTCACGATCCCCGAACTGCGGCAGAAAATTCTGCTCACGCTCGGCCTGCTGGCCATCTATCGCGTTGGCTGGCAGGTGCCGTTGCCGGTCATCGATCCGGCGGCGATGAAGCAGCTCGCGAACGAGTCGGGCGGCCTCGGCGACCTGCTGCGGACGGTCGCGGTGTTCTCGGCGAGCAACCTCTCGCAGGCCACGATTTTCGGTCTCGGGATCATGCCGTACATCTCCGCGTCGATCATCTTCCAACTGCTGGGCACCGTCTGGCCGCCACTCGAGCGGCTTCAGAAGGAGGGCGAAGCCGGCCGGAAGAAGATCAACGAGTACACGCGGTACGCGACGGTGTTGATCTGTGTCGTGCAGAGCTGGGCCTACGTGGCCTTCCTGGCGTCGCAACGGGTGGGCGACCAGTCGCTGATCTCACCCGCCTTCCTCGTCGACGGCCGCTTGCCGCTGTCGTGGCAGTTCGTGGCGGTGATGACAATGACCGCCGGCACGATTTTCCTGATGTGGCTCGGCGAGCAGATCGACGAGTACGGCATCGGCAATGGCATCAGCCTGCTGATCATGGCGGGCATTCTCGCGGGAATGCCGAGCGCTCTGATCGAACTCGGAAACGACACCACGTGGGAACTCGGCGGCGGCGGCGGCAAGATGGGCGTCGAGACGCTGCTCGTGCTGGCGGCGCTGTTCGTGGGGGTGGTTGCCGGGGTCGTGTTCATGACGCAGGGGCAGCGGCGGATTCCCACGCAGAGCGCGAAGCACGTGCGTGGGCGACGTGTGTATGGCGGCACGCGGCAGTACCTTCCGCTCCGGGTGAACCAGGCCGGGGTGATGCCGATCATCTTCGCGAGTTCGCTGCTGCTGTTCCCGCAGCTGATCTTCCAGTATCTGAGCAACGCGTTCCCCACCAACGACGTGCTGCGGGCCTTGCACGACTCGTTCATGCGTGGGCAGTCGTATCTCTACACAGTGTGCTACATCGCCCTCATCTACTTCTTCTGCTACTTCTGGACCGCCATCACCTTCAACCCGACCGAAATGGCGGACAACCTCAAGAACTTCGGGGCCTTCATTCCCGGTTACCGGCCGGGCAAGCGGACCGCGGACTACCTGGAGCGGGTCATGGAGCGGATCACGTACGTCGGGGCCGGCTTCCTGTCGCTGGTGGCGGTGATTCCCACGATCGTCGGCGGTGCTCTGGGCATTCCCGCCCAGATCGCGAGCTTCTACGGTGGGACCGGCCTGCTGATCGCCGTGAGCGTGGCGTTCGATCTCGTTCAGAAGATCGACAGCCACCTCGTGATGCGGAACTACAGCGGGCTCCTCGAGAAGGGGTGATGCGGCCCCGGGCCGCCCTGGGCGGCCCGGTCGCGGCGCCCGTGCCTCCAGCCAGGTGACTCGCCATGCGGATCATCCTCATCGGACCGCCGGGGGCGGGGAAGGGCACCCAGTGCCAGCGGCTCGTCGACCTGCTCAAGGTGCCGCACCTTTCCACAGGCGAAATGCTGCGAGCCGAGGTCAAGTCGCGAACCCCCGCCGGCCTGGAGGCAGCCTCCTACATGGAGCAGGGGCACCTCGTCCCGGACCCGCTGATCGTGGGCATGGTGAGTCGGAGGCTGCAGGCTCCCGACTGCCGGCTTGGCTGCCTGCTCGACGGCTTCCCGAGGACACTGCCCCAGGCGGAGACGCTCGACGACCTTCTGGAGCGCCGGGCCATGAGCGTGGACGGCGTGATCGAACTCGCCGTGCCCCGCGACGAGCTCGTGCGGCGGATGCAGGCTCGTGGTCGGGAGGACGACGATCCCGAAGTGTTCGCGAAGCGGATCGCGAGTTTTGAGGTCCAGACGGCACCGCTGCTCGACTACTACGCCCGTCAGGGGAAACTCGCATCCATCGACGGGCTCGGCTCGGCCGACCAGATATTCGACCGCGTGAGGGCCGCCGTGCGCCGCTTCGAGCAGGCTTCCCGGGCGAGGTGAACCGATCGCCCCCCACGGTCGCGGCGGTATACTGATACGGTCGTTTCGGTCCTCCGCTCCGGTATCGTCGAGGTGTAAGTCGTCGTGGTGAATCTTCGCTCGCCCCGTGAAATCGCCCTCATGCGTCGTGCGGGCCTCGTGGTCTGGGGAGCCCACCAGGTCGCAAGGGAAATGGTCCGACCGGGCGTGACGACCGGCGAGATCGACGCCGCCGTCGAGGCGTTTTTTATCCGCCATGGCGCGATCCCGTTGTTCAAGGGCGTGCCCGGCAAGGTGCCGTTCCCGGCGGTGTGCTGCATTTCCGTCAACGACGAAGTGGTGCACGGGATCCCCGGGGCCAGGCAGTTGCGGCCCGGAGACGTGGTGAGCATCGACACCGGCTGCAGCCTCGGTGGCTGGTGCGGCGATTCGGCCGTTACCCATCCCGTCGGAGAGATCGAGCCCGACGTCCAGCGGCTGCTCGACTGCACGTCCGGGGTGCTCGCGCTGGCGATCGAGCTGATGGCGAGCAGGAACCGTTGGAGCGACGTTGCCACCGAGATGGCCCGTTACGTCCGCGACCATGGATTCTCCGTGGTGGAAAACTTCGTCGGGCACGGCATCGGTCGGAGCATGCACGAGGATCCCCAGGTGCCGAACTTCTGCACGCCGGCCTTCCGCCGGAACCACGACTTCGAGCTCGAGCCCGGCCTGGTGGTCGCGGTGGAGCCGATGGTGAACATGGGGTCCAAGAAGGTCCGCGTTCTCGCGGACCACTGGACGCAGTCGACGGTGGACGGGCGGCAGAGCGCGCACTTCGAGCACACCATCGCGATCACGGACGCCGGCCCCGTCGTCCTGACCGCTCCCCCCTCGGCCGGCGAGCAGCTCGAGCCCCTGCAGGGGGCGGCACCGGCCTGACCCGGGCCGCGAAAAACTCGCGGTTGGCCGGTTTCAGGCCACCCCCTTGTGAGTGCCCCGAAGCCGTTCTATAGTTTGAGGCTCGGTTCCCAGTCCCTCCCTCGATCGGTCCCAGGCCCCCCGGCCGCCGCCACGGGTTCGTCCATGAAGGTTCGCGCCAGCGTTCGTCGCATGTGTGAGAAGTGCAAGATCGTCAGGCGCCGTGGCGTCGTCTTCGTGGTTTGCGCCGACCCCAGGCACAAGCAGCGTCAGGGGTGATCGATCGTCGTGGAGCGGGGGTCGTGTTCGCCGGATCGTCCGGCGGCGCGGCGTCCGAAGTGCTGCCTGCACGCTTGCAGCTGCCTGATGAAGGCAGCGTTGCGGTCAGGGTGGTGCCGTGAGTCAGTCGTCGTACCGTCCTTGAACATCGGAAAGTTGCTCCTATGCCGCGTCTGATGGGTGTCGACATCCCGTCCGAGAAGAAGACCATCTTCTCGCTGCAGTACCTCTACGGCGTCGGCCAGCGGGTCGCGCGGGAGCTGTGCCACAAGGCCGGCGTGGATCCGCTCGGTCGGGCGCGTGATCTCCATGAGGATGAGCTGGCCCGGCTCGCGGCCCTGCTCGACAAGGACTACACCGTCGAAGGGCAGTTGCGACGCCAGGTGGCCCAGAACATCTCGCGGCTCAAGGACATCGGCAGCTATCGCGGCCTGCGTCATCGCCGCGGGCTGCCTGTTCGCGGGCAGCGAACCCGCACGAACGCCCGGACCCGGAAGGGGCCTAAGAAAACCGTCGCGGGCAAGAAGGGCGTGAAGGATCTCAAGTAGTTCGTTCCGCGGGGCATTGCGGCTCCGCTCCACCGTCCACCTCCAGTTTCACGAGCGAGAACACGCGAGCATGTCGAAGGTTGCGAAGACCAAGAAGAAAAGCGTTACGGCGGGCATCGCCTATGTCGTGGCGAGCTTCAACAACACCACCGTCACGATCACCGACACCCGGGGCGACACCCTCTGCTGGGCCAGCGGCGGCACCTGCGGCTTCAAGGGAAGCCGCAAGGGCACTCCCTTCGCGGGGCAGTGCGCGGCGCAGCAGGCTGCCGAGAAGGCCGCGAAGTTCGGGGTGAAGGAACTCGAAGTCCGCGTCAAGGGGCCGGGCAGCGGCCGCGAGAGCGCGATCACCGCGTTGCAGGCGGCCGGTATGAACGTCAAGAGCATCGAGGACATCACGCCGCTTCCCCACAACGGCTGCCGTCCGCCCAAGAAGCGTCGAGTCTGACGCATCCGGGCCCTCCGGGCCCGAGTAACCAATCACGAAGTTTTTCAAACCCTGACCAGCCTCGTCGAGAACCATGGGACGCATCACCGGACCTGTCTGCCGACTCTGCCGCCGCGACGGACTCAAGCTCTTCCTGAAGGGCAGCCGCTGCGACACCTCGAAGTGCGCCATCGAGCGTCGGCCCACGCCGCCGGGCATGGTGCAGAAGCGTCGGCCGAAGCCAACCGACTACGGCCTCCATCTTCGCGAGAAGCAGAAGGTGAAGCACTACTACGGCGTGCTCGAGCGGCAGTTTCGCACGTATTTTTCGCGGGCTGAGCGGGGTCGCGGCAACACGGGTGAGACGCTCATGACCCTGCTCGAGCGGCGGCTCGACAACGTGGTGCATCGGCTCGGGTTCGCCCCCTCCAGGTCGGCGGCCCGGCAGCTGGTGCTGCACGGCCACATCACGATCAACGGCCGTCGGGTTGACGTGCCGAGCTACCTCGTGAAGGCCGGTGACCTCGTGCGGGTGAAGAACCGTGCGAAGAGTCTTCAGCTCGTCCACAGGTCGCTGGCGGAGTTTCGCCGCGACGTCCCCGATTTCCTCTCCCGTGCCGAAGGGGCGATCCCCGAGGGGCGGGTCGATCGCCTGCCGGCCGCCGACGACGTGTCGATTCCGGTGCAGGCCAACCTGATCATCGAGCTCTGTTCCAAGTGATTTTCCAAGGAGCGATGCATGCATATCCGCTGGCGTGGTCTTGAGCTGCCCGGGGCGGTCACGGCCGACCCGAAGTCCCTGTCGTCGACGTACGGCAAGTTCACGGCCGAGCCCTTCGAGCGCGGCTTCGGCACGACCGTGGGCAACAGCCTGCGGCGCGTGCTGCTTTCGAGCCTCGAGGGGAGCGCGGTCACGCAGATCAAGCTTTCCGGCGCCCTTCATGAGTTCACGACCATCAAGGGCGTGGTCGAGGACGTCACCGACATCGTGCTGGCCGTGAAGAGCCTGGTGGTCAAGAACCACAGCGATTCGACCCGCGTTCTCCGGGTGGAGAAGAGCACGAAGGGGCCGGTCACTGCAGCCGACATCCAGACGGACGAGGCCGTCGAGGTGATCAACAAGGATCTCGTCCTCGCCACGCTCACCGACGACGTGCCGTTCGAGCTCGAGATGGTGGTGGAGAACGGCCGCGGCTACGTCCCTTCCAGTGATCAGGCGCAGGCGTCGCAGGAAATCGGGATCATTCCGGTGGATGCGGTTTTCAGCCCCGTGACGCGTGTGAAGTACGAGGTCGAGGAGACCCGCGTCGGCCAGAAGACGAACTACGACAAGCTCACGATGGAGATCTGGACGAACGGCACCGTGACGCCCGAGATGGCGCTCGTCGAGGCCGCGAAGATCCTCCGCAAGCACCTCAACCCGTTCGTAGGGTACACGAAGCCCGGCGCTGCGGTGTCGCTGCCGAGCATCGCGAGCCTGTTCGCGGGAGTGGAGGCGCCGCTCGAGAGCCGTCTGGGCATGCTCGTGTCCGACCTCCGGCTGTCGTTGCGGGCCAGCAACTGCCTCCACGAGGAGGGGTTGAAGACGCTCCGCGACCTCGTGACCCGCTCGCGCGAGGAGCTCCTCGAGGTGCGGAACTTCGGCGAGACCACGCTCCAGGAAATCGAAGAGAAGCTTCAGGAACTGGGCCTGAGGATCGGCATGGACGTGCCGGCCGGAGCCGGTGCCTGATCACGGCGGTGCCGGCTGGCGCCGCGAGACCACACGCCACACCACACAGACCGTCACTGTCGGAGGATCATCGCCATGCGTCATCGTCGGAAAGGCCGCGTGCTCGGAAGGAGCCCGTCGCACCAGCGCGCCCTGCTGCGGAACCTCGCCTCCGCACTGATGCTCACCGCCCGGAAGGTGGACGCCGACGAGGTCGGGGCAGCGAAGGTTCCCGGCCGCATCGTGACGACGCTCGCCAAGGCCAAGGAAGTGCGGCCGCTGGTGGAGCGGTGCGTGACGATCGCCAAGCACGGGCTTGCCGCCGCTCAGCGTGCCTCCGCTCACGGCACGACGGCCGCCCGCGACTCCGCCGCGTGGAAGCAGTGGAGGGCCGGCGACCAGTGGAAGCAGTGGGCGGCTGCCATGGCTCCTGCCGTCAAGGCCCGGAGGCGGGTGGTGCAGTTGCTCGGCGACAAACAGGCGGCGCGGGTCGTTTTCGAGGAGATCGCGCCCCGCTTTGTCGACCGTCCGGGTGGATACACGCGGATTCTGAAGCTCGCCACGCCCCGGCTTGGCGATGCCGGTCCTCGGGCGATTCTCGAGTTCGTGGGCCCGGAGGCCTCGGCCGGACGGCCGCAGCGACCCCGAGTCGAATCGGCCCGGCCCGTGGGCGCCTGAGTCGAATCCCCGTTGGCGAGTTGATGCGGGAATAGGCCCCGGGTCTGGTGGCGAATACACTTCCGTGGAGCCCCGTCGGGCTGTGACCGTCGCCCGGGCAGGAGCCCGGCTGGCGACGCGCGGGGCAGGCCGCACCACGGAGGTCGTGACATGCCGTCGAGAAGGTGGGCGAGAAGGTCGCCGCGAAGCTTGATCGCCGCGCTGGTGCTGGCGTCGGTCGTGGGGGTGGTGCGGGGCGACGAGACGGCGGTGGAGGCCGACCACTACGGCATCCCGCAGGTCAAGTACATCAACGAGCGGATCGCCGCCTCGTGGGCGGAGTCGGAACTACGGCCATCCGCAGATGCGACCGACGCGGAGTGGTGCCGCCGCGTCCACCTCGACCTCATCGGCCGGATCCCGAAGGTCGATGAACTCAAGGGCTTCCTTGGCGATGCCTCGAGCACCAAGCGGCCGGACCTCGTCACGCGACTCCTCGGCGAGGACTACGAAGACGAGTATTCCCGGCACTGGACCGACGTCTGGACGACAGTGCTGATCGGCCGAGACGTGACGAACGAGCGGGTGAACAGGCCGGGCATGCGGCAGTATCTCCGCCGGGCGCTCTCCAAGAACATGCCGTACGACCGGTTCATGGAGGAACTGGTCACGGCCACCGGGGCGAATGCGAACCGTAAGGACGTCGACGGCTTCAACGGCGCGGCGAACTTTCTCAGCGGCAAGATGGAGGAGATGGGCGTCGAAAACGGCGTGCAGGCGACGGCCAAGACCGCGCAGGTGTTTCTCGGCCTGCAGGTGCAGTGCACGCAGTGCCACAACCATCCGTTCAACAAGGGCAAGCAGAACCAGTTCTGGGAGCTCAACGCATTCTTCCGCCAGACGAGGGCCCTGCGGCGGCGGGGAGGCACCGACGACGTGCAGTGGGTCGAGCTGGTGGACGAGGATTTTGCCGGCGAAGGGGGCAATCCGGAGGAGGCGGAGCTGTACTACGAACTGCGGAACGGACTGATGAAGGTCGCGTATCCGGTGTTCGTCGACGGCACCGAGATCACGCGGAGCGGATATCTGCCCGCCAAGGACTCCGACGGCCGCGACTACGGCGTGAATCGCCGCCGGGAGCTCGCCGCCCTGATCAAGGCCAGCCCGTATTTTCCGAAGGCGATCGTCAACCGGATGTGGGGTCACTTCCTCGGCTACGGCTTCACCAAGCCGGTCGACGATCTCGGTGACCACAACCCGCCGTCGCATCCCGAACTGCTCGACGGGCTCGCCGAGCGGTTTCGGGAGCAGAGTTTCGACCTCAAGGAACTCGCGAGATGGATCGTGCTCTCGAAGCCCTACGCCCTCTCCAGCCGGTCCACGGCGGCGAACGTGCGGGACGACCCAGCGCTCGGCGAGAAGCCGAAGTTCACGAGGTTCTACCTGCGGCAGATGCACGCCGAGGAGCTGTATGAGTCGCTCCTCACGGCGACGGAGGCCGATCAGGCGGCGCGGGGCGAGGAGGCGGCCAAGAAGAAGGATGCCTGGCTGTCGCAGTTCGTGATCGCGTTCGGCACCGACGAGGGCGACGATTCGACGACCTTCAACGGCTCGATTCCGCAGGTGCTGATGATGTTCAACGGCGACATGATCAAGAACGCCGTGTCGACCGGAAAGGGCGGCTTCCTCGACCGGGTCGCGAGCAGCCCGATGAGCAACGCGGCGAAGATCGAGACGCTCTACCAGGCGGCGCTGGCCCGCAAGCCCTCGGGGCCCGAACTGGCGGTGGCGAACAAGATGGTCGTGGCGCGGAAGGGCGACGTGATCGGAGCGCTCCAGGACGTATGGTGGGCGGTGCTGAACTCGAACGAGTTCATCATCAAGCACTGAATACACGGCTGCACGGCCATCCATGGCCCGTGCAGCCTGGTCGTGAAAGGGCCGGCCATCCGGGCCGGCAGTCCGGCGCGCTGCGATGCGGCTCGTGCATGGCCCGTGCAGCCTGGTCGTGGAAGGGCCGGCCATCCGGGCCGGCGGCCCCGCTCGTGGCCGCGAACTGGCGGCCTGCCCGGGAATAAGGGATACTTGATTGGGCGAATGAGGGGTTGAGGCCCGTTTCCGCGATCCCGGGGAGCCATGCGATGTCGCGATTCATCGACCTGCCTTTCGGCATGAGCCGCCGCCACTTCATGAACCACATGGCGGGAGCTGCCGCCCTCGCCGCCCCCGCGACGGCCTTCACCAACTCGATCCTGGCCAACGCGACCGAGATGCGGAAGCGTCACAAGGCGGCGATCCTGCTGTGGATGGGGGGCGGCCCGAGCAGCATGGACATCTGGGATCTGAAGCCCGGTGCGCCGACCGGAGGGCCGTTCAAGCCGATCGCCACCACGGCTGACGGCGTTCAGATCTGCGAGCACATGCCCCAGATGGCCAAGCAGATGCACCACATGGCCGTCGTCCGCTCGATGAGCACTCGCGAGGCGGACCACATGCGGGGTCGGTATTACATGCACACCGGCTATGTGCCCAACCCGAATGTCGAGCATCCGAGTTATGGAGCGGTGGTCGCCCACGAACTCGCCGATCAGGTGCCCCACCTCGAGATTCCGCCGTTCGTGTCAGTGGGCGGAGGCAGTGTCGGCCCCGGTTTCCTGGGTATGGCCTGGTCGCCCTTCGTGGTCGATTCCAACTGGTCTGATCGCGACCCGTGC
>JBJTRH010000202.1:0-15972 GCA_046076065.1 Planctomycetaceae bacterium
GGGCGTTCTTCATGTCGCCGAACTTCTTCCCCGTCTCCTTCTCCATGAGCTTCATGGCGGAGGCGACCTCCTCCTCGAGGCCCTTGGGGAACTTCTTGTGGTTCTTGTAGTAGTCGATGCAGACCTGGGTCGTGATCGTGAAGCTGGGGGGCACCGGGAGCCCGATCTTCGTCATCTGGGCGAGGTTGGCCCCCTTGCCACCGAGCAGGGCCTTCATGGTGCCGTCGCCGTCGCACTTCTTGGCGCCGAAGTAGTAGGTCATCTTGCCCGGCTTGCCCCCGCTGGCTCCCGACTTCTTGGCGGATTCCTTGGCGGCGGACTTCTTGGACGACGTGGCCATGGGCAGGACGGTCCCTTTCGTGGTGAGGACGGAAAAACCGGCGGTTTTTCGCCGGAAAGCCGCCCGAATCTACGTTCGGGGTTCCGCAGCGTCAACGAGCGTTCCCGCACGGCGCCGTGAGGGCCACGGGCACGCTAGAATCCGATATTCGAGGCCTTCCATGCGATCCGCTCGGCGTCTTGTGCCCTTCCTGCGCGTCGCCGCGGCTGCGGTGCTCGCCTCCGCGCGGGTCGGCGCGTCCGCGGCCCCCGTCGACTTCACGCGCGACGTCCGGCCGATCCTCTCGCACAACTGCTTCGCCTGCCACGGCCCCGACGAGCACGACCGCCGGGGAGGCCTCCGGCTCGACGACCGCGACGCGGCGCTCGCCGAACTCGACAGCGGAGCCCGCGCCATCGTGCCGGGAAACCCCGACGAGAGCGAACTCGTCGCCCGGCTGCATGACGCCGATCCCGACGTGGTGATGCCGCCGCCGGAGAGCAACCACGTGCTCACCGCCGAGCAGAAGCAGGTCCTCGCGACATGGATCGCCCAGGGCGCACCCTATGCCCGCCACTGGGCCTACGTCGCGCCGCGCCGAACGCCGCCCCCCGCGGTGAACGACGAGGCCTGGCCGGCGGGCTGGATCGATCGCTTCGTGCTCGCCCGGCTCGAGTCCGAGGGGCTCGCCCCGGCGCCGGATGCCGATCCCGTCACGCTCCTCCGCCGCGTGACCTTCGACCTGACGGGCCTGCCGCCGTCGCCCGCCGAGGTGGACGCGTGGCTCGCCGAGTTGAAACTGGCCGACGCGTCGTTCGACACCTACGAGCGGCTCTTCGACCGCCTGCTCGCCTCGCCGCGGCATGCCGAGCGGCTCGCGGCCTGGTGGCTCGACCTCGTCCGCTACGCCGACACCGTCGGCTACCACGGCGACCAGCCCCACAACATCTCGCCGTATCGCGACTGGGTGATCCGGGCATTCCTCGATGACGTGCCGTTCGACCGGTTCACGGAACTGCAGCTCGCGGGCGATCTCACGGGCCCGCGCGCTGGCGAGCATCCCGACGACCCGGTCCTGGCCAGCGCCTACAACCGGCTCCTGCAGACGACGCACGAGGGCGGGCTTCAGGCAAAGGAATACCGCGCCATCTATCAGGCCGACCGGATCCGCAACGTGTCGGGCGCGTGGATGGGGGCCACCGTCGGCTGCGCCCAGTGCCACGACCACAAATACGACCCCTACACCACCGCCGACTTCTACCGGCTCGGGGCCTTCTTCGCCGACATCGACGACGAGAAGCACCTTGAAAACGCGGGGTTCAGCAAGCAGAACCTCAACGCCCTGCCGACGGTGCGTTCCCCCGAGCTCACGATCGTGGGCCCCTTCGACCGCGATCGCGCCGTCGCCCTCGACGCCGAGATCGCCTCCATCCAGGGCCGCCTGCCGCCGCTCGTCCTGCCGCCCCGGGCCCAGCCAGCCGACCCCGAGCCCGAGTCGGTGGTCGCCGACCGCCTCCGGCTCGTCGCCCTGGACAAGGAACGAAAGCCCCTCGGCCGCCTGCTGATGGTCACCAGGGCCCTCGACGCACCACGCCCCGTCCGCATCCTGCCCCGCGGCAACTGGATGGATGACTCCGGGCCCCTTGTGGAGCCGGCGATCCCCGCCTTCCTCGGCGGCCTGCCGGCGAAGCAGCGGGCCACGCGGGCCGACCTCGCCCGCTGGCTCGTCACGCCGCTCGACGACGGCGGTGTGGGCGAGTTCACCGCCCGCGTGACCGCCAACCGGCTCTGGGCCCTCTGCTTCGGTGCCGGGCTGTGCCGCAGCGCCGGCGACTCCGGCGGCCAGGGCGAGCTGCCCGATCACCCCGAGCTCCTCGACGCCCTCGCCCTGCACTTCATGGACGGTGAGTGGAGCGTGCGCGACCTCGTGCGGACGATCGTCACCAGCCGGGCCTACCGGATGTCGTCGGCGGCGCCGCCCGAGGTGCTCGCCCGCGATCCCGACAATCGCCTGCTCGCGCGGCAGGGACGCTGGCGGCTCCCGGCGGAGGGCGTGCGCGACACGGCGCTCGCGGCCAGCGGGCTGCTCGTCGAGCGGCTCGGTGGCGAGAGCGTGCATCCCTATCAGCCGGCCGGCTACTATCGGCACCTCAACTTCCCGCAGCGGGAATACAAGGCCGACACGGACGATCGCCAATGGCGGCGAGGGCTCTACGTCCACTGGCAGCGGATGTTTCTCCATCCGCTGCTGCTCGCCTTCGACGCGCCGAACCGCGAGGAGTGCACGGCGACGCGGATGAAGTCCAACACGCCGAAGGCGGCACTCGTGCTCCTCAACGACCCGACCTTCGTGGAGGCCGCGCGGAAGCTCGCCGAGGTCGCCCTCCGCGATCATGGCGACGACGACACCCGGATCGCGGGCGTCTGGAAGCGGGCGCTCTCCCGCGTACCCGACACCGAGGAGCTCGCCCTCGTCCGCGGCCTGCTCGACCGCGAGCGGGCGATCTATCGCGGCGATGCCACGGCGGCGGCGGCACTGCTCGGCGTCGGCAACGCCCCGCGCGACGAGTCGCTCGACCCGATCGAGCTCGCGGCCTGGACCGCCACGGCCCGCGCCGTGCTCAACCTCCACGAAGCGATCGCGAGGTACTGACGTGACCGACCCCGCGATCCACCGCCGCACGTTCCTCGCCCGCACGGGCCTCTCACTCGGCGGCGCCGCGCTCTCCACCCTGTTCGCCCGCGACGCGGCCGGCATCACGTCGGCCACGCCGCCGGCGGCCGAGCGGTCCCGCGGGGTGATCTGGCCGCGGCACCATTCGCCGAAGGCGAAGTCCGTGATCTTCCTCTGCCTGGCCGGCGGCCCGAGCCACCTCGAAACCTTCGACCCCAAGCCGACGCTCGCCGAGCTCGACGGCAAGGAGATGCCCGAGAGCGTGACGGCCGGCCAGCCGATCGCGCAGCTGCAGGGCAAGAAGCTGATCTGCCTGGGGCCCCGGACGAAGTTCTCCCGGTATGGCGCGTGCGGCGCGGAGGTGAGCGACTTTTTCCCGAAGCTCGGCGCGCTCGCCGACTCCTACGCGATCGTGCGGAGCATGGTGACCGATCAGATCAACCATGACCCCGCCCACACGTTCATGAACTGCGGCACCCAGCTCTCCGGCCGCCCGAGCATGGGGGCGTGGGTGACCTACGGCCTGGGCAGCGAGGCCGACGACCTGCCCGGCTTCGTGGTGATGACCAGCAAGCTCGGCCGCAATCCCCAGCCGATCGCCGCGCGGCAGTGGCACTCGGGATTCCTCCCGGGCCACTTCCAGGGCGTGGAGTTCGCCACGAGCGGCTCGCCGGTGCACTACGTCGCCAACCCGCCGGGCGTGTCGGCGGCCCAGCAGCGCGATCTGATCGACACGGTCGCCGCCCTCGAGCAGCACCGGCTCGCCGCCCTGCCCGACGCCGACGTGGCCACGCGGATCCGGCAGTACGAACTCGCCTTCAAGATGCAGACCAGCGTGCCCGAACTCGCCGATCTCTCCGACGAGACGCCCGAGACGATGGCCCTCTACGGTGCCGAGCCCGGTAAGGCAACCGTCGGTACCAACTGCCTGATGGCCCGGCGGCTTGTGGAGCGGGGCGTGAGGTTCGTGCACGTCTACGCCAGCGACTGGGATCACCACAGCGGCATCGACGGCTTCATGAAGGAGATCTGCCCACCGACCGACACGGCCGCCTCGGGGCTGCTCACCGACCTCGCCCGCCGCGGGATGCTCGACGACACGCTCGTGATCATCGGCGGCGAGTTCGGCCGCACGCCGATGGGGCAGGGGGAGGGCAAGGCGATCGGCCGCGACCATCACATCAAGGGCTTCAGCATGGTGCTCGCGGGCGGCGGCATCAGAGGGGGCGTCACGCACGGCGCCACCGACGACTTCGGCTACTTCACGGTGGCCGACCCGGTGCACGTTCGCGACCTCCACGCCACGATGCTGCATCTCCTGGGCATCGATCACATGCGGTTCACGTATCCCTTCATGGGTCTCGACGCGAAGCTCACGGGCGTGGAGCCGGCGCACGTCGTGAAGGCGATCCTGGCGTAGGCAGACGCTGGGCTGGGGTCGTCAGGAAGCCGCAATCGCGTGAGCGATGCGGGCTGCGGGCCGTGTGGTGTGGCGAGGGGCTGCCCGTGCCCCGTCGCCGGACGTTCACCTCGGCCCTCCAGGCCTCGGCTCACTCGGATGTCGCCGGCGCTTCGCCATCGTGGCTTCGCTTGGCGTCATACGCCGGCTCGCGGGGCACGGGCAGCCCCTCGCTGAGTTCGTGCCGCACTCGGGTGCGGATTGCATATAACGTCGCGAGACAGTGGGCACTTGGGAGGGCTGAGAACATGACGCGGGAACGTGATTCGCTGGTGCGGGAGTGCCTCGCTGAGTTTCTGGGCATGTTCGTGCTGATGATGTTCGGGCTGGGTGTGGTCGCGCAGGTGGTGCTCGGCAAGGGGGAGTTCGGTGGCTATCTGTCGATCAACCTCGTCTGGGGGCTCGGTGTGGTGATGGGCTGCTATGTGGCCGCCGGTGTGTCGGGGGCGCATCTCAACCCGGCCGTCACGCTCGCCCTCGCCGTGCATCGTGGCTTCCCGTGGGCGAAGGTCGGGCCCTACGTTATCGCGCAGGTGGCGGCCGCGTTCGCCGCCGCGGCGGTCGTCTATGCCACCTACCACGGGGCGCTCGCGGCCTTCGACGGCGGCGTGCGGCAGGTGCTCGGCCTCCGGGGCACCGCTGGGATCTTCGCGACGTATCCCCAGCCGTGGATCGGCCTCTGGGGCGGCTTTCTCGACCAGGTCGTGGGCACCGCGTTGCTTGTGGGCGTGATCTTCGCGATCTCGGATCGTCGCAACGCGCCGCCGCAGGCCGGCCTCGGGCCGCTGATCGTGGGCCTGCTCGTGGTGGCGATCGGCGCCTCGTTCGGCGCGAATGCCGGCTACGCGATCAATCCGGCCCGTGACTTCGGGCCGCGGCTGTTCACGGCCGTGGCCGGCTGGGGCGCCAACGTCTTCGCCGCCGGCAACGGCTGGTGGTGGGTGCCGATCGTCGGTCCGCTCGCGGGTGGTGTGCTCGGCGGCTGGATCTACGACCTGCTCGTGGGCGGGAGATTTCCTGCCGACAAGGCCTGACCCGCATCGCTTACGCGATGGCGGCTTCCCGAAAGCGTAACCGCGTAAGCGGTACGGCAGCACCACGCCCAACCCGCGCATCACCCGCGGGGATCGGCCACCGTGCCCGCAAATATCACCGCGCCCGTCTCGCGATCCACGATCGCCCATGCGAACGGCCGGTCGGCCTTCACCACGAAGGGCTCCTCCGGCCGCGGCGCCATGCTCCGCACGCCCAAGACCACGCCCGTGGCGGCGGCGGCCTCGGTGCCCTCCTCCGCCACGTCCACGAAGCCCTCGTGCACGACGTCGCTCACGACGAGATCCCGCGTGCCATCGATGCCCGACAGGTCGGCGGCGGTGCCGTCGAAGGCCCGCTGCATGCCAAGCGCCTTCAGGGCGTCGTTGAGCCCGAGGGGCTTGCGGGCCGTCCACTTCGGCAGCGCGAGCTCGACCTGCCGCGGCCGCACGTCGCCCTCGCCGGCGGCCCATTTCGTCCGCCAGTCGCCATCGAGTTCACCGAGCACCTCGTCGAGGCCGTCGACGGCGTCGGGCACCACGAGCACCATCACGAGCCGTCGGCCCGCGTAGGGGATCTCGCAGACCGTCGCCGCCTCGTCGCCGGTGCCCACGCGGCCGGCCACCAGCCGGTCCGAGGCGTGCATGAACGGCACGTCGACCGAGTTCCCAGGGGCAAGCTGAAACGCCTCTGGCCGCGTGATCGACTTCTCGAAGGGCTTCGCCCACGGGGCCTTGAGATAGACGGCGTTGGTGAGCACGAGCCGGGTGAGCGGCGTGATCGTGCCGGCCTTCAGGAGCTCGGGGATCTTCTCCGCGGTGTGCGCCGAGACCCAGCCGTTGATCTCACCGCGGGCCGCCTCGTGGGCCGCGGCGAAATCGACCACGCCCGCCCCGGCGGCGAACCGCTGCTCGAGCGTGGCGCTGAAGGCAGGCTCGAGGGACTTGCCCCGCTGCACCCAGAGCCGGTTGGCCACGTTTAGCGTGATCGCCGTGCCCTTCGCCTCGACGAGCGACGCCCGCAGGGCCTCCGCCGCAGCGGCGATCTCGACCCGGTCGTCGGGCATCCCCAGGACACCGGCGATCTCGGCCGCCGTCTCGCCCCGGGCGCCCTGGTGCGTCATCGCCAGGGCTTCCCAGATGCTCGCCGGCGAGATCACCACGTTACCAGCTCCGGCGGCCCGCACGAGTTCCCAGGCAATCTCGTCGATCCCCTCGGCGGCAGCCTTCGCCGCCGAGGCCTGCGCCACGCTCGCGTCGGCCGCGGCGGATGCGCCCGGTCGCCACGCGAGGGTCACCACCACCGCCAGCATCGTCATCTGCCAACGCATGCGCCGTCCCCTCCGGGAGTCACTTCACATCGAGCGCCAGAAGATAGTCGTCGAGCGCCTTTCGCGCCTCCTGCTCCTTCTCGTGCAGGGCGGCGATCTCGCTCCGCAGCGCTTCGATTCGCTGCTCCTGCTCGGTGAACTTCTTCACGTACTGGTTAAAGAGATCGCTGCCGCGGTCGATCGCCCCCATGTTGCCACGGATCCGTGCCTGCTCCTGGTCGATCGTGGCGATCTCCTGCTCGCGGACCTGCCGGTCGCGGGCACGCTGCTCGATCTCCCGCTTGCGGCGGATCACCTCGGCGAGCGACTCGCGCACCGCCGGCGAGGTCGCCTTCGTGCGGGAGTAGAACAAGATCCGGTCGTCGTCGAGGTTCGTGATCGCGTGCGTCTC
This sequence comes from Planctomycetaceae bacterium, assembly GCA_046076065.1. GTDB lineage: Bacteria > Planctomycetota > Planctomycetia > Pirellulales > UBA1268 > QWPN01. Next base: position 7,206 of record JBJTRH010000202.1, read on the forward strand.
CTCGACCGGCAGCTCCTCGGCCACCTCGAGCGTGGTGGTCTCGCCCGGATCGACGGCCACCGCGAAGCGGTAGCGATCTCGCGTGGTCTCGGCCGGCTTCTCGGGCTTCACGAGCTTCCAGCCGGCCTCGAGCGGATGCTCGACGAGCACCTTCACCGCATCCTTGCCCGAGTTCTTCACCTCGAAGACCTTCGCCCGGGCGAGCTTCCGTGTGGCGACGAGCGTGCCCTTCACGAGCCGCACGCTCACGATCTCCTCCGGACGGCCCTCCGCCCGCGGCGCCACCTCCACGTCGAGATCGACCGCATAGCTCAGGAGCCGCTCGGTGCCCGGGGCCATGTCCTCGATCCGGGCGTCGCCGGAGTAGCCACCCCGCTGGTCGTAGACGGTGACCGGCCCCTGCATGAGGTGGAAGTCGGTCGTGTTCTTCAGCCGCAGCCCCGAGAGCGGATGCCGGGCCAACACCCGCTCGTCGTAGATCGCCACCCGCTCCGCCTCGATCTCGCCCCCCACGATCGGCAGCATCGCCGACCGCTGCCGCTCGAGCGTGACGGGCTTCTCGATCTCGTAGCGGAAGAGCTCGCCCAGATCGCTGCCCTGCGCCAGCGACGCCCCGGTGATCCCGAAGGCCAAGGCAGCGCCGCCACCCGTGCCGCCGGAGGCCGCCGACGCTGAGGCGATCGCCCCGTCGGCCATCATCGCCGCGGGGGCCGGAGCCGCAGCCTTTGCCATCTCGCGGCGTGCGAGATCGCGATTCGACCGCGCCCCGGCCTGACGTCCCGCCTGGGCGAGCTGCTTCTCGGCATCGGCCATGCTCTGGCCATACACCTGCGGCCGCAGGGCCGCGTAGAGCTCGGGCTCGACCAGCGGCCGGGAAATGTAGAGCGGCTGGTAGAGGTCCATCACGAACGAGATCGGCCGGCCGCTCACGAGCGACATCCGGACGTTCTTCCAATCGGCGTCGCTCGTGTTCTCCACGATCGCCCAGCCCTGCAGCGCGGCCTTTGCGACCGCCGTGTCGGCATCGAGCAGGAGGCGATAGCTCGTCTTCCAGATCGGCGACTCCCGGACGTAGCCAACGGTCACAGGCCGCTCGCCTGCGCCCGAGAATGCAATGCTCACGCCCTTCTTTTCGTTGTCGGCAGCGAGCGCCAGCACGGCGAGGGCCTTTTCGAGCTCGGCCTGGAGCCGCGGATCGACGAGCTTCACGCGGGCCACGGCGTCAAGCGGGATCGCCCGCAGGCCGTCGGCGGTGAGCACGGTGAGGAACTGCTTCTCCACCGCCTGGTCCTTGCCGACCTCCACGCGCCGCTTCTCCACGCCCACGATCGTGCCGGCCACGGGGGTGGCGGCATCGAGTTCCACCCGTTGGCCACGCAGCCGCCCGAGGAGGTCGCCAAGCGACGGGTTGTCGGTGAGGTTGACGGCGAAGGTGCCGAGTGTCTTCGTGACGGGATCGCGGGACGCGTAGCTCACCGTCGGTGGGCCGCCGGCGGCATCGAGCACCACCATGCTCTTGAGCAGGTCGTTGACGTCGTCAGCCGCGAACTGCATCTCCACGGTCGCGTCGTCGACGACCTTCCCGGAGTGCTGGTAGTAGCCCACGCCGGACGTGAAGAGCACCACCCGCTCCAGCGGCAGCGGGGCATCGGCGGCCGGTGCAGCGACCGCCATGACGGCGACGGCGATGCACGAGACGAGCAGCAGCGACACGCGTATCGGCATGGCAAACTCCTGACGACGGTGGGCAGAAGGTCAACGGGCGATCGGCGGAACCGTTACAGATTCTGCGGCGAGATCCCTGCCCGCACGCCGCAAGGGTGCCATCGGGTCGCTGCCGCGGCAACCAGCCGCCGCCAAATCCACCGTGGGCCGCGCCAGGCCGTGGCCCTCCTCCTGAGCGGTGGTATGCTCCGGTCAGTCAGAACGTGGGCGAATCTCAGGGGACACGGGCCTTGCTGCAGGCATTCAGACCGTCGCGGGCACTCCGAGCCGAAGCCCGACTCCGCGGCCCCGAGTCGCTCGAGCATCGTCGGGCCCTCGCCGTGACCGCCACTGCGGCGATCGAGAGTTTCGTGATGCCGATCGGTTCGGCGGCCCAGCCGGTCGTGATCCGTCTCGCCGACCATTTCGACGGCGGCGGCAGCCCGCTGGCGTATTCGGTGACGACCGACAACGGCTTCGCCGCGGCCACGATCGATCCTGCGGGCCTGCTCACGATCAAGGCCTCGTCGGCCGTGCAACCGGGATTCACGACCGTCAGCGACAACGTCGTCGTCCGGGCGACGTCGACGACCAACGCCTACGACTTCCGCGAGGCGGCCTTCACCGTCTACCAGAAGACGCCGACGCGGTTCGCGAATGCCATGCTGGCCATGTCGGACACGGATGCGTGGCTCACCCAGACCGACGTCGAGATCGGCAGCGGCTGGTCGTGGCTCCTCGCGATGCAAGCCGTCGCGCGGCCGTCCGCCGTGGTCGCGACCCACACCGGTGACTTCGACGGCGACTTCGGCGACGACCTCGCCTCGCTCGACGCCGCGGGCGGGGTGTGGGTGACCCGGAAGCTCGGCGTCGATTCCAGCGCCACGCCGGAACTCTGGGGCCGGCTTCCGAGCGACGCCCGCTGGGAGTCGGTCACCGTGCGCGACTTCACCGGCGACGGACGGCTCGACATCGCGGCCCGCAACGCCCACAACGGCAACTGGCGGCTGCTGAAGAGCGAGGGTGTTCGGTTCAGCGATCCGCAGCGGTTCGGCAGCTGGTCGCCCGGCGTCGCCTGGCAGCACATCGTCGTGGGCGACTTCGACGGCAACGGCTCCGCCGACCTCGCCGCCCGCGACCCGGCGTCGGGGGAGTGGTGGGTGTCGCGGAGCACCGCCATCGGCTTCGTGACCACGCAGTTCGCCGCACGGTCTGCGTCGTGGAGCGAGTGCTTCGTCGGCGACTTCAACGCCGATGGGCGGTCGGATCTCGCCGGCCGCAACCCGCTCACGGGCCACTGGCGCGTGTTCACGAGCGCGGGGGATCGGTTCGCGGCGGGCCGGGTGTTCGGCACGTGGACCCCCGACGTGGCCTGGGCCGACGCGACGATCGGCGACGTGGACGGCGACGGGCGGTCCGACCTCCTCGGCCGGAATCCCACGACGGGCGAGTGGCTCGTGTCGCGGAGCACCGGCACGGCGTTCACCACCTCCACGTTCCGCGGCTTTGCAAACCCGCAGAACTGGGGCTCGTTCGTGGCCGGCGACTTCACCTTCGACGGCAAGACCGACATTGCGGGCCGCAACCAGCTGACCGGCGCCTGGCGGGTGCTGCAGGGCGACGGCACGCGGTTCGACCCGCCGCGCCGGATCGGCAGCTGGCCGACCACGACGACCTGGTCGACCGTGCTGCCGCTCCGCGTCCCCTTCATCTCCAGCACCTACTCGGGCGGTGGCGGAAGCCTCGGCAGCGGGAGCCTTTCGGTTGGCAGCGGGAGCCTGTCCGGAGGCAGTCTGGCGGTGTTGCCCACCTGGACGCCGCCGCCCCAGAGCCCCTCGACGTCTGTCCCATCGACGCCCAACCAAGGAACTGGCTCCGGCGTCTTCCAGTTCACGCTCGACCCCGCGACGACGAACGGGGGCAGCTGGGTCTCGAACCAGCCCCTGACCTTGAGCGTGACCTCGGAACTCCACGACATCGCGTGACCGAGGTTCTTCGGGCCATGCCGGACTGGACGTACCGCACGATCTTCCGGCCGGTGCTGTTTCGCACGTCGGTGACCACGGGCCGCGACCTGGCGCTCACGGCCATCGGCATGCTCGGCCGGCTGCCGGGCGGCCGACGGGTGATCGAGTTCATGGGGCACATGCGGCCCCCGCGGCCCCTGCGGCGACGGATCGGTGACGTGCCGATCGACTCCCCGGTCGGGCTGGCACCCGGCATCGACCCCCACCTCGTCGGCCTGCCCGGCATCTGCCGGTTCGGATTTGGCTTCATGGAGGTCGGGCCGGTGACACCCGCCCCCGTCGCCGAGCGGCGCACGCGTCGCGACGACGGCGCCGAGACGATCCTTCTCGAGCCCGCCGACGCCAACCCCGGGGCCAACGCCGTCGCCGCCGCGCTCGAGCGGATCTCGTCACCACGGCCGGCGATCGTCGTCAGGCTCGCGGCCGGCTCGACGGCCGATGACGACCGCGGCGTGCTCGATCGGCTGCTCGAGCCCGCGGCGGCGGTGTCGCTCCCGCTGCCCGCGGACTGCGTCGGCGACCCGGGTGAAGGCTGGCGGTCACGGCTCCGACAGGTGATCGCGCGGACGGCGGGCAAGACCACGCTGGTGGTCGTGCCGGTCAACGCCCCGGACGGCGCGAGCACGGCCGTGGCGGCGGCAGTGTCCGAGGGGGCTGCCGGCGCGATCGTGGGTCGGGCCGAGTTCGCGACACACGCCGAGATGGGTCGCCCGTGCCTCGATGCGGCCGAGCGATGGACGCGACGACTGCGGGCCACACTCGGGAGCGACGCCCTGCTCGTGGCCGCGGCGGGCATCCACACGCCCGGCGATGCGGAGCGGCTGATCGCCGCCGGCGCCGATCTCGTGGCGATCGACAGCGGGCTGCCCTTCACCGGGCCCGGGCTCGCGAAACGGTGCAACGAGCTGCTGGTGCTGGAGGCCTTGGACGGACGGAAGCACGAAGCCGTCGAGCAGCCAGCCGCCGCCCGTGAGAAGTGGCCGTGGACGCTCCTGCTGGGCGTCAGCATGCTCGTGGGCGGCCTGATGGCACTGGCAATCGCGTGCACCCGCGTGATCATGCCCTACGACGAGGCGATGTCGGGGCTCACCCGCGCGACGATCGGCGGCGTGAGTCCGCGGCTGCTGCCATTCATGGTTCACGACCGTGTCACGCTCGCCGGCGCGATGCTCGGCGTGGGCATCCTGTTCACGAGTTTGGCGTGGTTCGGGGTCCGCCGCGGCCAGCACTGGGCCGAGCAGGCGGTGATCGTGCCGGCGTGCATCGGCTTCGGTTCCTTCTTTTCGTTCCTCGGGTTCGGCTACTTCGACCCACTGCATGCGTTCGTGTCGGCGATCCTCTTCCAGTTCACGCTCCAGGCGATCGTTGGCCGGCCGAGCCCCCTGGCGGCCTGCGGCACCGCCGATCGCGACAACGACGCCGCCTGGCGGTGGGCCCAGTGGGGGCAGCTGGGGTTCATCGCGCACGGTGCCGCGATGCTCGTGGCGGGTATCGCGATCTCGATCATCGGGATGACCACCGTGTTCGTGCCGGAAGATCTCTCGTATCTCGAACTCTGCGCGGCCGACCTCACCGCCGTGCCGGGGCTCGTGCCGCTGATCGCCCACGATCGGGGCACGTTCGGGGGCATGCTGCTGGTGGCTGGCCTGACGATGCTCCTGGCGGCGCTGTGGGGCTTTCGTCGCGGGGCGGGCTGGCTGTGGTGGACGTTCGTGGCCGCAGGAACGGTGGGCTACGGCGTGGCGATCGCCGTGCACCACGCCGTGGGCTACGTCGATGTCCGCCACCTGGCGCCGGCCTACGCCGGGCTCGCCGCGATCTGGCTCGCCGCCGCCGCGAGCCGGGCATTTCTCAGGGGCGAAGCCTCGCCTGCCGGCCGCCGCTGATCGCGTATCATGGCCGACCGCGACTCGAAACGGGAGCGGCCCCGTGACCGGCGGCTTCGACATCCAGGTGAACGGCTACGCGGGGGCGGACTTCTGCTCCCGCGACCTCACGCTCGCGCAGTGCCGCCGGGCCTGCGACGAGCTCGCCGCCGACGGGGTGGGCGGCATCCTCGCCTCGGTGATCACCGATTCGATCGAGGGCATCTCCGCTAAGCTCGCCAGGCTCGTGGCCTTCCGGGAGCAGGATCCGGCGATCGCCCGGATGATCGCGGGCTTCCACGTCGAGGGCCCGTTCCTGAGCCGCAAGCCCGGCTGCCCGGGTGCCCACGACCCGGCCAAGATCGTGCCGGCGACCGTGCGCGACGCCCAGCGGATCCTCGACGCCGGCGGCGGCCTCGTGCGGCTCGTGACCCTCGCGCCGGAGTGTGACGCGGGCCTGGCGACCACGGCGTTCCTCGCCCGGCAGGGCATCACGGTGTCGGCCGGCCACTGCGATCCATCGCTCGACGAGCTCCGGGCCGCGATCGACTCCGGCCTCTCGATGGTCACGCACCTCGGCAACGGCTGCGCGCTCGACCTGCCGCGGCACGACAACTTCATCCAGCGGGCCCTCTTTCTTCGCGAGCGGCTCTGGATCTGCTTCATCCCCGACGGCGTGCACATTCCCTTCTTCGCGCTTGCCAACTACCTGGCCGTGTCGGGCCTCGACCGCACGATCATGGTGACCGACGCGATCCTCGCGGCGAAGCTACCGGCGGGCCGCTATGCCTACGGCGAGGGCGAGGTCGAGGTCGATGCCGCCGGGGTGGCCCGTCGTCCGGGCCTGAAGAACCTCGCCGGCTCGACGATCTCGATGCGGCAGCTTTGCGAGAACCTCCGCCGGCACCTCGGCCTCGATGAAGCCGCGATCGAGCAGCTCACGGCCACCAATCCACGACGGGCCGTCGGGCTTCATCCTCACGGTGCGGAGCGGTCGCTTTCATGAAGCTCACGCCCCACGCCGCGCGGCCCGAGATGGCCGCCGCCGCAGCTGCCGACGCGGCCGCAACGCTCGGCTGCACGCTCGCCGTCCGCGATCGGGCCGCGGTCGTCATCGCCACCGGCACCTCGCAGCTCGAGGTGCTCGCGGCCCTCGCCGCCACGCCGGGCATCCCCTGGGAGCGGGTCGAACTCTTCCACCTCGACGAATACTGCGGCGTGCCCACCGACCATCCGGCCAGCTTTCGGCGTTACCTTCGCGAGCGGTTCGTCGAGCGTCTGCCCACCCCTCCGGCGGCCTTCCACTGGATCGCCGCCGACGGCGATCCGCAGGCGGAGTGCCGCCGGCTCGCGAGCCTCGTGCCGATGGGCGACTTCGACCTCGTGCTCTGCGGAATCGGCGAGAACGGTCACCTCGCCTTCAACGACCCGCCGGCCGACTTCGACGCCACCGCTCCCTACCTCGTGGTGGCGCTCGACGAGGCCTGCCGGCGGCAGCAGGTGGGCGAGGGCTGGTTCCCAGCGCTCGAGGCCGTGCCGACGCACGCGATCTCGATGTCGATCCGGAGAATCATGGCCGCAGGCACGATCATCTGCTCGGTGCCCGACGAGCGGAAGGCGCAGGCCGTCCGCGACACCGTCGAAGGTCCGGTCACGCCCGCCGTGCCCGCCTCGATCCTCCAGCGGCACGCCGACTGCCGGCTGCACCTCGACCGCGCCGCGGCGACGTTGCTGCGGCCCGCCCACGGCTGACCCGGTCGCCGGACGGTGCAGGGCCGTCGGCCACGAGTGCCGCGATCCTCCGCCCCGGCGCGGTCATCGGCAGCGCGGCGAGTTCCGCCACCGGCACCCAGCGACCGCTGGCCGGCGGCGTGGAAGCCCGCGTCACCGTCCGCTCCACCACCGTGCATTCGATCCGGTGGTGCGTCACGCCATACCGCACCAGCCCGATCGGCTCGCCCGCGCCGCCTTGCAGCAACCGTGGCTCCCGCGGAAAGTCCCACAGGCCTTCCCACCATTCCCCCGGCCCGCGGCGCACGACGAGCACGCGGTCGCCGTGCCGGCTCACCACCGCCGTCTCACGGATCTCCTTCGTGGCCCGCGGCGCGGCCATCACCGGGATCGTTTCCTCCAGGCCGTCGGCGTGCGCCGCGCAGTCGACGGCCAGCGGGCAGCGGCTGCACAGCGGCTGCGTGGGCGTGCAGATCATCGCGCCCAGATCCATGAGCGCCTGATTGAATCCGCCGGCGCCGCGGCGCGGCACGAGCGCCTCGGCGATCGTCCAGATCGGCTCGTCGCCTGCGCCGCCGACCGGCGTGGTGTGCCCGGCGAGCCGGGCCAGCACGCGGCGGGAGTTGGCCTCGACGATCGCCGCCGGGAGGTCGAAGGCGATCGAGGCGATCGCCCCGGCGGTGTAGCGGCCGATGCCCGGGAGCGAACGCAGGCCGTCCAACGATGCCGGAAACTCCCCGCCGTGCTCCGCCACCACCGCCTTGGCCGCGGCGTGGAGCTGCCGGGCGCGGCGGTAGTATCCGAGCCCCTCCCAGTGCCTGAGCACCTCGGCCTCGCCAGCCCGCGCGAGATCGCCAACCGCCGGAAATCGCCGCATGAACCTCGCGAAGTACTCCTTGACCCGCTCCACCTGCGTCTGCTGGAGCATCACCTCGCTCACCCAGATGGCATAAGGATCCCGGGTTCGTCGCCAGGGCAGGTCGCGCTTCGCCCGGGCATACCACCGCGCGAGCCGCCGGCGCACACCGGCTGGATCGGTGATCCCACCCGCCGAAGCACGGCCCGCGGAACGTTTCCCGGCAGCCTTCCGAGCCCGCGTCACTTGCACTCTCCGGGTCCGTGGGGTCAAACCGTCGGCAGTGTAGTGCAAGATTTCTCGCGCGGACGTCGAGACGATGGGCGACGAACGACACGATCGTGGACCGGGCCGCCGCAGAGGCGGGCGCGGCGGGAAGGAGAAGCTCGCGGTTGCCCGCCGCGACACCCCGGCGGGGCCGGCCTGGGAGTTCGTCCATCCGCGGTGCAGCCGCACGCGGAAGGACGACATCGAGGAGGTGGAGGCGATGGTCGAGGCGGGCGAGACGGAAATCGCCCACGAGGAGCTTGTATGGCTCCTCTCGGAGTGCCCCGACTTCCTCGAGGCGCACGTGCAACTCGGCC
>JBJTRH010000203.1:0-2418 GCA_046076065.1 Planctomycetaceae bacterium
GTTCTCGTCCGCGGACGCAGGCGGGCGTCTGCTCGCGGGCCGCCTCGGTGAGATCGAGACTGAGTGCGATCAGCTCCGGCGCCGCCTCGGAGACCTCGAGGTCCGCATGCGGGCGACCGCCCGCGCGACGAGCGACGCCGAGCGCGTGACGATGCTGCTCGACGCCTTCGACGACGTTTGGGACGCCCTGCTCGCGGAGGAGCGCCGCGATCTGCTGCACGCGCTCATCCAGCAGGTGGGCGTCGACCCCGCGAGCGGCACGCTTCGCCTGAAGCCTTTCGCGCCCGCTCTGGTCGTGGGCGCCACGCCCTCGACGACGCACGAGGCCGCGGAGGCTGCGCGGTGCACGAGATCGTCGTTGCCTTCGCGCCCCGATCCATCGCCCGCGCGCGTCGGGCAGCCGAGGCCAAGACCGCCGCGCCGCGCCGCTACCCGGCACGCATCGCCCGCCAGATGGCGCTCGTGTTCTCGCTGCGCCGGCGCCTCGCCCGGGGCGAGTTCGACGACTTCGCCACGATGTCCCGCGCCCTCGGCTTCCCGCGGGCCCGCATCACCCAGCTGATGGACCTGCTCCTGATCGCCCCCGAGATCCACGAGGAGATCCTCTTCCTCGAGGTTCCCGCCGGCGCCCAGCCCGTGAGCGAGCGCGCCCTGCGCGAGGCCCTGTGCCGGTCCGTCGACTGGCACGAGCAGCGGCGGGCGTGGGAGGGGCTGAAGGCCGCAGTTGAGGGGGCGAGCTGAACAAGCGTTGCGCCTGGCGCGGTCTTGGAATACGGCGCCGTCTCGTGGAACACGATGCCGTCGCCTCCATGCTCCCCACGCCGCTGGTCGCCGTGCCCGACGAGATCCTGACCATCAAGGATGTCGCGAGCCTGCTGAAGCTTGCCGACAAGACTGTGTATGCGATGGCGAACGCGGGGGAGATTCCCGCGTTCAAGGTTCGTGGACAGTGGCGCCTGCGGCGGGCGGACGTCGTGGGTTGGATTCAGCAGCAAGTAGACGGCAGGGGGCGCGGGGATGACTGAGGCTACAGGCAGCACGACCGGTGATCGCGATCTGGAGACGCTGCTCGCTGACATCAGCATGGAGACCGCGACGGCGGGTCGCTGGTTGAGTAAGTCCGAAGTCGTCGGTCGGCTTGCGGGGTCGCTTGAGGACAAGGCAGAGGCGGCCTTCGCGCGGATTCGTGCCGCGGCCAAAGGAAACGGCTTCGTCGGGAAGGTCGCTGTGCACTGCACAGGCGAGCGACGCGGCACTCGATACGCGTTCGGCGAAAGGCCATCGGGGTCTCCCGCCCAGCGCAGTGAGAAGCCAACACGTATCGGTCGCACTGGCGCTCCGCTAGGGGGAATTCGCGACTTCTCCGTGCCCGCACGTCCCATCGAGGCAGGGACTGTGGAGGTGGTTTACGGGGACAATCTCGACGTCGTCCGGGGATTCTGCGACCAGTGTTTCGATCTGATCTACATCGACCCACCATTCAACACCGGACGTTCGCAGTCCCGCACCCGCATCCGCACAGAACGCGATGACGAGGGCGACCGGGTCGGATTTCAGGGACGGCGCTACCGAACCACGGTTGTGGGCGTGAGCGGTTATGCCGATTCCTTCGACGACTATATGGCTTTCCTGGTGCTCAGGCTTGAGGAGGCGCACCGGCTCCTCAAGCCGAATGGAAGCTTCTTCCTTCACTTGGACTATCGGGAAGTGCACTACGCGAAGGTCGCCTTGGACCAGATCTTCGGTCGCGAGAGCTTCATCAACGAGATCATCTGGGCCTACTACTACGGCGCGCGGGCAACGAATCGGTGGTCGCCCAAGCACGACAACATCCTCTGTTACGCCAAGGATCCCAGTCGCTACTGCTTCAACTTCGACGAGATGGACCGGATCCCCTACATGGCACCGTCGCTCGTTGGCGAGGAAAAGGCTGCTCGCGGGAAGACTCCCGCCGATACTTGGTGGCATACGATCGTCAGCCCGAACGGCAAGGAGAAGACCGGCTATCCGACGCAGAAGCCCCTTGGAATCCTTTCCAGGATCGTTCGGATACACTCAAAGCCCGGTGACCGGCTTCTCGACTTCTTCGCGGGCAGTGGATCCTTTGGAGAGGCCGCCGCGAGCCACGGGCGGAACGTAACGCTGGTGGACAACAACCGTGAGGCAATCGAGGTCATGCGGATGAGATTCGCGAATTACGTGTCGACGTTCGACACGATCGATCCCGCCGTTGATGCCTCGTCGCCACCGGCGGTCGCAGTTGAGTTGGGCGTAGCAGCGCCCACGTCGAACGGGTCTCCCGCGCCCAGCATCGACGCGGACACTTCTGGCCGTCTTCTTGAGCACCGCGCGACGGACGGAACGTCAGAACTTCCTGGCGCCAAGAAGGTCGCGTCTCGCAAGCCCACCACTCCCGAG
>JBJTRH010000204.1:0-8932 GCA_046076065.1 Planctomycetaceae bacterium
GGAACCGATCCCGTTGGAGCCGTCGGTGGGGAGCGTCCGCTCGGCGATGATGTAGGTCTGGTTCATCATCGCCTCGTTGGCCCGGTCGACGGCGTTGTACGGGCCGTTGAACTTGCTCGGCGGCACGCCGAAGTTGCCAACGAAGCCGCCGTCGAGCCAGCCGTACACGCCGCCCCGTTCGCCTTCGCCGAACAGGAACCAGCCCTGCCCCGACGGGATCACGCCCGTCATCACCTCGTCGACGAGCACGGGATCGAACGACTCGAACGAGCCCGCCTGCCCGCGGCCCCCCACGAACGCCTCCTCCTGGGCGACGGCGGCCGTGGCCGCCGCGCAGCCGAGCAGGGCCGTGCCCACGAACCATCCGAACCGGCCGCGAGTGAACCGGATGAGTCCGCCTCCCATGCACTCGAGGTGCACCCCAGACTTCGGCCGAACGACCGGCACATGCTTTGCGAGCGGCACGCTCTGCGAGAGAGTCCTCCCCCGCCACGCCGGCACTCATGATCCGAAGGGGTTCGGCGAACTGCGCCGCTTGCCCCGGCGGCTCGCCGGCCGCAGGGTCTGCCCAGTCCCTGTGCCTTTTCAGACGCATGTCTCCCCGCTCAAGCCACGGGAACGGTCGTACCGATGGCTCCGTTCGTGACGAGGGGGGCGATCATGACGAACACGGCGATCCGGTGGGGGCTTGTCGGCGTGGTGGCGGCGGCCGTAGCCGCGGCCGGGGCCGCGTCGGCGACGGCCCAGACGTACGGCATCGACTTCCGCAATACGCTGATGCCGGCCTCCGGCGGGATGGCGGGCACCAGCGTGGCCGCGCCGCAGGACTTTCTCTCCGCCATCAACGCCAATCCTGCGGCGCTCACGCAGTACGAGGGCACCCACTTCACGATCGGCGGCGCGTTTGCGGAGGCGACGGTCAACCTCGAGCAGAAGGCCGCCGCACCGCTCCTCGGCGTCGCACCGTTCTCGGCCAAGAGCAGCACGCCGGGAGCGATCGTGCCGGCCATCGGCGTGGCGCAGGAGGTCGACGCGCTGCCCCTGCCCACCACCCTGGGGCTCGCCGTGATCGGTGCCGCCGGGGGCGGGTCGAGCTATGTCCAGGTTCCGGCCAGCAACGCCACGTCGTCGTACCTGCTGCTCCTCGAGTTTGCGCCGTCGGTCGGCGTCGAGGTCACGGAGCGGCTGTCGCTGGGAGCGACGATGTTCATCGGCGACGGCTACGCCTCGGGACCGTTCGTGGGCACGAGCGGCATGACCAACGCCTATGCGCTGCGGGGCGGATTCGGCATCGACTACGAACTCGGCGACGCCACCTGGCTCGGCGGCTACTACCAGTCCACGCAGGCCTTCCGCTTCGACAACGAGGCGGTGCTGTTCTCGGACCGCCGTCCCCGGGACGTCGACATGGGTCTGCCCCAGCAGGTGGGCATGGGGATCGCGAACGAGTCGCTGATGGACGGCCGGCTGCTCCTCGCGGCCGACGCCCTGTACCTCGACTGGCGGAGCGCCGCGCTGTTCAAGAGCATCTATCGCGGCCAGTGGGTGATGCAGCTTGGCACCCAGTATCGGGCGACCGACCGTGTCACGCTGCGACTCGGCTATGCCCTCGCCCAGAATCCGGTCAACGACGCCGTGGGCAGCAGGATCGGCCCGATCGAAGTGCCGGGCGGCATCCCGTCGGTGAAGTACCTGCAGTCGCAGTTCGCCATCATCAACGAGCACCGCATGGCCGCCGGCATCGGGATTCACGACTTCCTGATGCGCGGGTTCGACGTGGACGCCTTCGCGGGGGGCATGTTTCCCGCGGGCGAGAGCCTGGGCGACGCGACCTACGTGAGCGTGGAGAGCTACTGGATCGGCCTCGGCCTCACCTGGCACCTCGACCGGCCTCCGGTGAGCAGTCGTCGCGGTGCCGGATCATGACGCGGCCGTCACGCCACCCCTCCTGACCAGGATCGCTGCCGTCGTGCCACACCGCTTGGGCGTTCTCGTCGCCGTCGCGCTGCTCGCGTGGCCGGGTGGCAGCCTGGCCTTGGCACAACCACGGGGCCGCGAGGCGGGCCGCCGCGAGGAGCTCGAGACCGACCGCGATTCGTTTACCTTCGCGCCCACCACCACCGGGGCGGGCACGTCGATCCTCGAATCGTCCTACTCGTTCATCGACAACCGGCGCGGGCCCGAGGCGCACAGCGTTCCCGAGGTGCTACTCCGGCGGGGCTTCGGCGACAGGGTCGAGGCCCGGCTGGGCTACAACTACGAGGGGGGCGGGCCGGGGCTGGTGTCCGGCAGCGAGTTTGCCGGCGAGGACCTCGAGGCCGAGGACGAGAGCCGGGCGCTTTATGGCGTGAAGGTGGAGACCTCCGAGCAGGGCGGCTGGCTGCCCCGATCGGCGGCGGTGCTGCAGGGCTACACGCCGGTCTCCGGGCCTTCGAATAAGTCGACGGTCATGGTCGGCGAGTCGTGGGGCTGGCGGTTCGCCAACGGCTGGGAGTGGACCTCCGCGGTGCGATACGGCACCGGCTTCGCGGCCCGGGATTCCTTCAACCAGTGGGCGCCGTCGAGCGTGGTGAAGGTTCCCGTCGGCGAACGGTGGAACGTGCACGCCGAATACTTCGCCATCGTCAGCAGCCAGAAGGAGGTCCCGCTCAACCTCCAGTATGCGAGCGTCGGCGGCCACGTGCTGGCCACCGAAGACCTTGAGATCGGGCTGCGGGTGGGCTGGGGGCTCAACGACACGTCGCCGAAGTTCTTCGCCAACGTGGGTGTCGGCTGGCGGTACTGACGACCGCCCGACGGTGCGGTCGAGCAGCTATGCACAATCGGCCATAAGCCACGCGCGGCCGGCGCCGCGTCGGTGGCGATCTTTTGTATCCTGAACGCGATGCTGGTCTTCGACGACTTCGATGCCTGGGGGGATGCCGTCAGCGGCGCGAGCCTGCGACTGGTGTGCGACGCCGTCGACACCGGCGTGTGGACGATCGGCGCAGCGGATCTCGGTGGCGTCACGCTCCAGATGGCGTCGGAGGGTGGCGGCAACCTCTGCGTAGGTGGCAACACGTACGACGGGCCACTGCTCTTCGTGCCGCTCACGCGGGCCGCCGACCACGTGGTCAACGGGGAGTCGCTCGACGACGATTCGCTGCTCGCCATCCCCCGCGGCGCCGACTTTCGGATCGCAGTCCCGAGGCGGGCTCATGCGTGGTGCTCGATCGGCCTGCCGGCGGACGCGGCACCGGATCTCGGGACCGCCAGCAGGCGAGTTCCCTGCCCGCCCGGCAGCCTGCCACGACTCAGGCGGCTGGTGACGGAGATCGGCGGCTTGCTCCTCGACGGCCCGACCGGCACGGCAGCCCACCTCGCCGCGGGCCGCGCGGTGGCCGATGCGGCCCGCGCCTGCGTGCCATCGGCCGCGACAGAGACGTCACGCGTGGGTCGCCCGCGACTCGATCGAACCGACATCCTCCGCCGCGTGATGACTCACCTCGACGACGCGTTGCTCCTGCCGTCGGCCGCGGAGCTCGCCCGGCACGTCGGAGTGACGGATCGGACGCTGCTCCGAACGTTCCAGGAGACCTTCGGGGTGCCCCCGAAACGCTACCTCATGCTCCGCAGCCTGCACGCCGTCCGGCGTCGGCTCCGAGACGGCGCTGACCACGGCGAGACGGTGGCCGACGTGCTCACGCGGCACGGCGTCTGGGAGTTCGGCCGGTTCGCGGCCCGCTACCGCGGGCACTTCGGCGAGTCTCCGTCGGAGACGCTCCGTCGCGCCCGCGGGTGATCCCGGCCGGCACCGCCCCGACGCTGCAGCGGCTCAGCGGCCTGATCCCGCTGCAGCGGTGACGGCCTCCATCACGCGGTTGAGGTTGAAGCTGCCCGGCTTCTGCCGCGGCGGAAACTCCTTGAAGCTCTGGAGCCACTCGCCCACGTGCGCCGCCGCCGGCGCGATCATGAACATGTGCTCGAGGTACCACCGCTGGTAGTCCATGCCGATGTCCTGGGCAAGCTCGAAGGGATCCATCCGCAGGTTGACGAGCGTCGGCGCCCGCAGCTCCTCGAACGGCTGCAGCCAGACGTGCATGCCATGGGCGGGCTGCTTGAGGAACGTGGTCTTCCAGTTCTCGTAGCGCAGGGCCGCGACGCTGCCGTCGTCGGTCCAGTAGATGAAATCCCTCCTCGGCCAGGCTGCCTCGCCGCGGAGCGCCGGACCGAGGTCGTAGCCATCGAGATGCACCTTGTAGGAGCGATCGCCGACCTGGCGGCCCTTCTTCAGGTCGTCCTTCGCCGTCGCGTCGCCGGCGGCGGCGCAGAGCGTGGTCAGCATGTCCTCGTGGGCGCCGATCTCGTTGACCACCGTGCCCGGCTTTATCGTGCCCGGCCAGCGGATCGCACAGGGCACCCGGTAGCCCCCCTCCCACTGCGTGTTCTTCTCGCCGCGAAACATGGTCGTGCCGCCGTCGGGCCAGGTGAAGGCCTCGGCGCCGTTGTCGGTCGAGTACATCACGATCGTGTTCTCGGCGAGGCCGAGCTCGTCGAGCTTGGCGAGCACTTCGCCCACCTGCCGATCGTGCTCCACCATGCCGTCGGCGTAGATGCCCAGCCCCGTCTTCCCGGCCACGCCGTCCTTCAGGTGCGTGAAGATGTGCATCTTGGTGGAGTTCCACCAGATGAAGAACGGCTTGTCGGCCTGCTTGGCCTTGTCCATGAAGGCGAAGGTCTTCGCGTTCACCTCCTCGTCGATCGTCTCCATCCGCTTCCGCGTGAGCGGGCCGGTGTCGGTGATCCGGCCGTCGGCGAAGGAGTGGATCACGCCGCGGGGCCCGAACTTCTTCTTGAACTCGGGGTTCTTCGGGTAATCGGGGTGCTCGGGCTCCTCCTCGGCATTGAGGTGGTAGAGGTTGCCGTAGAACTCGTCGAACCCGTGGTTCGTGGGCAGCATGTCGTCGCGGTCGCCGAGGTGGTTCTTGCCGAACTGGCCGGTCATGTAGCCCTTCGCCCGCAGGAGCGTGGCGATCGTCGGATCCTCCTTCTTCATGCCCTCGGGGGCGCCCGGTAGTCCGACCTTCGTGAGCCCGGTGCGGATCGGTGCCTGGCCGGTGATGAAGGCCGCCCGGCCGGCGGTGCAGCTCTGCTGGCCGTACCAGTCGGTGAACAGCGCGCCCTCGCGGGCGATGCGGTCGATGTTGGGCGTCTTGTAGCCCATCATGCCGTGGTTGTAGGCGCCGACGTTGAACTGGCCGATGTCGTCGCCCCAGATGACGAGGATGTTGGGACGCCGCGGCGCCTGCGCCCACACGGGACCGGCGAGCAGTGCCGTCGCCGCGAGGGCGGCGGCGAGGGCGAGGGGGCGAACCAGGACGCGCGACAGCATCGGTAACAACTCCATGTGGCGGACGGAACGGGACCGGGTAACTGATCCGCGACCCGGATCCACGGCAAGGCACTATACGACAGAAGCCTTCGGGGACCGCTGGGACGAATCGGGCGCGCGGCTGGGACGAATCGGCGCGAAAGGGACGAAACGGGCACGAACTGGGACGAAACAGCAGCCCCGACAGATTGAAGTCCACGGTGTGGACCATGAGAATTTCAATGGGCGACGAGATGCATCCGCAGGCGGAACTGCGGCGGCCATCCATCGCGCCGGGGAGGAATGCTCATGGGCGCGCGTCTGGTTCGTCTGATGAAGGTTGGTTCGCCTGCAGTGCTGCTGGCGGTGGCCATCTGCATGGCTCCGGTGGTCGCCTCTGCCGCGCCGCTCACCTGGAGCCTCTCGGGCACGTCCGACGGCACATGGTCCACCGGCACGACCAACTGGACGGGCGCCAGCGGCACGCCGTGGAGCGCCACCAGCGGCACGGGCAACGTGGCCGTGTTCGTCACGCAGCGCGGCACCTCGACGCTTTCGGAGCCGGTCACGGTCAACGGGATCACGATCTCGGCCACCGGCCGGGTGATCCAGTCGAGCACCGTCAACCTGGCGGCCAGTGGCACGCTGCCGATCCCCGAGATCAACGTCACACTGGCCAGCAGCACGATCTCGTCGGTGCTGGCGGGCACCGGATTCCGCAAGCTCGGCACCGGCTCGGTTCTGCTCTCAGGCGTGAATACCTACTCCGGCACCACCACCATCAATGGCGGGTCGGTCATCATCAACAACAGTTCGGCCGTCGGCAGCGGACCGGTGGTGATCAACGGCACTGCGGGCAACCAGTTTCCCCGGCTGCTGCTCAACGGCACGTCGATGACGTTCGCCAACAACGTGACCGTGTCCGGTACGCACGGCCAGAGTGGCGCCGGTGCCCTGCACTACAACATCGGCTCCGGCACGGCCACGCTGACCGGCACGATCACCTACCTGACCTCCGCCACCGCGGGCGGCCATCTCTCCACGGCCTCCGTGAACTCGGCCATGCTCTTCACCGGCCCGGTGAACTCGACGCCGTCGCTCAACCTCCGCATCGGCACGTTCATCTTGGCCGGAGGCGGCTCCTACCCGTCGATCGATCTCGGCGAGGGCACGGTCCGCGTGGGTGCGAACAATGGCATCGTCACGACCTCGCGGTTCAACTTCCAGAACATCAACAGCAACAACAGCGTCTTCGACTTGAACGGCTTCAACCAGACGCTCTCGGGGCTCACCCGCTCCGGCACCACGGCCACCGCCCGCGTCTACAACACCTCCGCCACGACCGACTCCACGCTCACGCTGACCGGGTCGTCGAGTTTCAGTGGATCGATCGCCGACTTCAGCAGCACCTCGAAGAAGGTGAACCTGGTGATCAGCGGCGGCACGCACACCTTCACCGGCACGAGCACGTTCACCGGCACCACGCGGGTCACCGGCGGCCTGCTCGTGTTCGGCAACGCCACAACCATGCCGACGAGCATCTTCGATACCACCGGCTCCGGAACGCTCCAGCTGGCCTCCGGCACGACCGTCACGCTCGGCGGGCTCGTGGGAGGCGGGGCCTTCAGCCCGACGGGCTACGGCACGATCGCCTCTCTCGTGCTCAACACGCAGCCGGGGATCACCTCCACCTACTCGGGCAACCTGGGCAACGGGGCCGTGGGAATGGAGCTGGTCAGGACGGGCACCTCGCTCGCCGCTGCGGCAGCCCCCGGCATCCAGGTGCTCTCCGGCACGAGCCAGTACACGGGAGCCACGCGGATCAACGGTGGCGTGCTCCAGTTCGCGGCTCCGTCGGCCCTTTATGGCGGCAACGTGGGGAGCTGGACCGCCGCCAACCTGATCACGGGCAGCGGCGGTGGCCTGGCGGTCAACGTGGGCGGAGCCGGTGAGTTCACCACGTCCGACGTGGCCACGCTCGCCGCGCTCGGCTCGGCGACCGACGGCTTCCTGCCGGGATCCTTCATCGGCATCGACACGACAAACGCTGGCGGCAACCTCGATCTCTCCACGCCGCTGGCCGACCCCAACGGGGGCGCCAACTCGCTCGGCCTGATCAAGCTCGGCAGCGGCACGCTCACGCTGTCGGCCGCCAACACCTACACCGGCATCACGTCGGTGGCGGGCGGTGTGCTCGCCTTCAGCGGCAGCGGCGGCATCTCGTCGGCCAGCGCACTGGCCGTGTCGTCGAGCGCGACGCTTGACCTCACGAGCCTCAGCGGCACCGGCCTGACCGTGCCGTCGCTCAATCTCTCCAGCGGCGGCATCCTGGCCCTCGGCAGCAAGACGCTCACCTTCGGCACCGCCGGCTCGAGCGCCCTGGCCGGTGGCGTCGTGAGCGGAGCGGGGGGGCTCGTCTACACGGGCACCAGCGCCCTCGTCGTCAACGGCAGCAACACGATCGCCGGGCCGGTCACGCTCGCGGCCGGAAGCCTGATGTTCCTCCAGAACCCGTATGGCCTCGGCGACGCCGCCGTCGGCACCACGCTCGAGGAAGGCTCCCGCATCTACCTGCTCTCGAGCGCCAACTCGGCTCCGATCCCCGAGCCCTTCACGGTCACGGGGAGCGCCACGATCCAGTCCGGGAACGGGGTCGCCTTCAACCTCTCCGGGCCGGTGGCGGTGAGCGGCACGCTCAACCTCAGCACCGACGCGGGCGCCGCGATGACCATCTCGGGCTCGATGTCGGGGGCGGGCACCGTGCAGAAGACCGGCGGGGCAAACCTCACCCTCTCCAACACCACGAGCGAGAACACTTTCAGCGGCACCTTCTTCCAGCTCGGCACCGGCACCGTGAACGTGCAATCCGCCACCGGGCTCGGCACGGGCCAGGCCGTGACAGGCTCGGCCGCCGGCCCGATCAACTTCACGAACGTGGTCGGGACGATCCCGACGCCGTTGTCGTTCGCGGCCGGGAGCACGGCCGGCACCACGCTCAACAACGTGAACGGCACGTTCGCCGGCAACATCACGGGCGACGGTGGCACGGGCGGACTCACCAAGTCGGGCACCGCCACCACCATCCTCTCCGGCACGAACACCTACATCGGCAACACCACGATCAGCAGCGGTGGCGGCGTGCTGCGGATCGACGCCGCCTCGGCGCTCGCGCCGACGGGCACGATCTCGATCCCCAAGGCAGGCACGAACACCGGCTACCTGCAGCTCAACGTGGCCGGCACGAACACCTTTTCGAACGCCTTCGCGAACTTCGGTTCTGCCAATCCGCCCACGATCGGCGGCGTACCCACGATCCAGAACCTTCAGGGCGAGACCACGCTCACCGGCAACATGAACGTTGGGAGCACCGGTGGCGCGGGCATCGTGGTCATTTCGGATGGCGGCCTGCTGACGCTCTCCGGCACGATCTCCAACACGGCCGGCGGCAGCCGTCCGCTGCTCATCGGCGGCTCGGGCAACGGCGTCGTTTCGGGGCTCATCACCGCGGTTTCGGCCTCGACCAGCGGCGTCAACAAGTTCGGCACCGGCACCTGGACCATCACGAACACGGCCAACACGTAC
>JBJTRH010000205.1:0-13744 GCA_046076065.1 Planctomycetaceae bacterium
CCCTCGAGCACTTCCCGCAGCGGCGTATACTTCGTCTCCGCCTTCTGCCGGCGACTGGCGGCTCCGTCGATGAACGTGCGGCCCGTGTAGCGGTTGCGAATCAGGCCCTCGACGCAGGGAATCGAGAGCCGGTAGGCCATCACGTCGGCGGCCGCCCTGTTTATGTCGGGCACCGGCACCACCACGGTGTCGGCGTCGATCGGCACCGTCTCCACGCGGGCCAACTCCTCGCCGAGCCGCTTCCGCGACAGGTACACGCTCCGCTCGTCCATCGTGCTGGCGACGTTCGCGAAGTAGACCCACTCGAAGAAGCAGTGGGCCCGCCGCGGGGCGGTGGCGAACCGCTCGATGCGGACCTCGTCGCCGTCCACGACGAGGGCCGTGCCCGGCTCGAGCGAGCGGATCGACTCCGACGGAAAGCCCAGATTCAGCAGGGCGACGCTCTCGCTGGCCGCGGCCACGAGCGGCCCGAGCCGGGCGTACTCCATCGGCCGCAGCCCGAGCGGATCACGGGCGACGATCAACCGGCCGCAGGCGTCGAGAATGGCGAGGTTCCACGCGCCGTCGAACCGCCGGGCGATGGCGGCCAGCAGATCGACCGGCGCGGGATCGGCATCGCCGGCGAGCTCGCGGCCGATGGCGTGCATGATCACTTCGGTGTCATTGTCGCGGGCGAGGTGGTTGTCGCCCTCTGCCAGGATCTCGCCGCGGAGTTCCGGGTAGTTGGCGAGCTGGCCGTTGAAGCCGAAGGAGAACCATTTCCGCTTCTGAATGTGCGGACGCTCGAGCGGCTGGGCGTAGCCGCGGTCCTCCGCACCGCAGGTGGCATAGCGGACGTGCCCGATCGCGGCCCGGCCGGCGTGCTGCTCCATGAGGCTCTCGTACTTGCCGCGATGGCTCATCCGGAACACCTCGCTGACGCTGCCCACCTCCTTGTAGGTGGCGAGGAGCTGGCTGCGGGCCGGATTCCAGGCGGTCATTCCGGCCGAGAGCTGGCCGCGATTCTGGATGTCGAGCAGCATCCGCGGCATCAGCCGCGAGACCTCCTCCGGTCCGTGCGCCGTGCACAGCGGGCTCGGCTCGCCACCGGGAAGGTGGTAGATCGCGGCCAGGCCGCACTCGTGATGAAGGTCGCTCATCGCTGCGGAGCCTCGGCGGAAGTCTGGTCGCGTCGTACCGCCGCCATCATAGCGCCCGCTCGTCCGCGGCCTCAACGGCCGGCCATCCTGCCCGGGACCGGCGCGGAACAGACCGCCGACCGCGGCTGCTGGCCTCGCGGTGGCACCCGCGGGTACCATATTGCGTTTCGCGCCGACCGGTTCGGCCGTCCTCCCCAGCCGCCATGATCGACCAGCTCCGCCAGCAGATCGCCGACGCCGCCGGAACGATCGTGGTGAAGGTGGGCACGCGCGTGCTGACCGGCACCGATGGCCTGCTCGACGCGTCGCGAATCGACTCGCTCGGGCGCCAGATCGACGCGATCGCCGCGAACGGCCGGCGGGTGGCGCTCGTGAGTTCCGGGGCCGTCGGCGCCGGCATGGGCCGCATCGGGCTCGACCGCCGGCCGACGGAACTGGCCCGATTGCAGGCCGTGGCCGCGATCGGGCAGAGCTGCCTGATCGAGGCCTATGAACGGGCCCTGCGGGGCCGCGGCCGCCACGTCGGCCAGGTGCTGCTCGTGGCCGACGATCTGCAGGACCGGGCCCGGTACCTGAACATCCGCAACACGCTGCTGACCCTCCTCGACTACGGCGCGGTGCCCGTGATCAACGAGAACGACACGGTGAGCGTGGAGGAGCTGCGGACGTCGTTCGGCGACAACGACCGGCTCGCCGCCCTGGTCGCCACGCTCCTCGGCGCGCCGCTGCTCGTGCTGCTCTCCGACGTCGACGGGCTCTTCGATCGCCACCCCTCCCAGCCCGGGGCCGCGATCGTGCCCCATGTGCCGCGGATCGACGCCGCGATCGCCGGGCTCGCCGACGACCGCCTCGGAGGACTCTCCAAGGGCGGTATGGCCAGCAAGATCGCGGCGGCCCGGATGGTGACGGAAGCCGGCGGGAGCTGCATCGTCGCCTCCGGCCGCGACGACGGCGTCCTAGCCCGCATCTGCGCGGGCGAGCGGGTGGGCACCCTGTTCACGGGGCGGGCGGAGGCGATGCCCGCGTGGAAGCGCTGGCTCGGCTGGTCGGCTGACGCCCGCGGCACGATCGTCGTCGACGCGGGTGCCCGTGATGCGGTGATCGCCGGTGGTCGCAGCCTGCTCGCCGCCGGCATTCGCGGCGTGGAGGGCGAGTTCACCGCCGGCGACGTCGTCGCCCTCGTGCACGAGGAACGCCGCGTGTTCGCCAGGGGGCTCGTGAACTACGCGGCCGACGAGCTCCGCAGGATCGCGGGCCTGCGGACCGAGCAGATCGCCGCCGTGCTCGGATCGACGCCCTACGACGAGGTCGTGCACCG
The DNA here is from genome assembly GCA_046076065.1 of Planctomycetaceae bacterium. Taxonomy (GTDB): domain Bacteria; phylum Planctomycetota; class Planctomycetia; order Pirellulales; family UBA1268; genus QWPN01. The sequence goes on from JBJTRH010000205.1 coordinate 2,458, forward strand.
TGACAACCTCGCCGTCATCGATCGCGGCACGTCGTGAGTCCGGCCGGACGACCATCCATCACCAGCATGCTCCAGGAACTCCTCATCGTCTTCGCCCTGATCCTCGCCAACGGGTTCTTCTCGGGGGCGGAGATGGCGATCGTCGCCAGCCGCAAGGGGCGGCTGCGGACGCTCGCCGACCAGGGCGACCGACGCGCGCAGGCGGCCCTCGAACTGGCCGCCAGCCCCGACCGCTTCCTGCCGACCGTGCAGGTGGGCATCACGCTCGTCGGCACGCTGGCGGCGGCCTACGGCGGCGCCCGGCTGGTGAGCACGCTCACCACGTGGATCGCCGACCATGCGCCCCCGACGGTCGCCACGGCTGCCCGGCCCATCGCGCTGACCGCGTTCGTGATGCTCCTGTCGTTCGTGACCCTGCTGATCGGCGAACTCGTCCCGAAGCGGCTCGCCCTCCGCCGGGCGGAGTCGTTCGCCCGCTTCGCCGCGCCGGTGATGCAGCGGCTCGCGTGGATCGCGCGGCCTCTCGTGTGGGGGCTCGCCGCCGCCACCTCGGGCCTGCTGCGGCTGCTCGGCGCGGGCACCACGGCAGAGCCGAGCGTGTCGGTCGACGACATCCACCACATGCTCGAGGCGGGCCGGGCGGAGGGGGTTCTCGAGGCGGTGGAGCAGGCCGTCGCCACCGAGGCCCTCCGGCTCGGCGACCGCACGGCCCGCGACATCATGCGGCCGAGGATCGACGTCGACGCGCTCGACATCGAGACGCCGCAGGGGGAGATCCTCGGCGCGATCGCGATGGCGGGGTATTCGCGGCTGCCGGTCTACGAGGGCTCCCTCGACCACATCATCGGCTACGTGTCGATCAAGGACGTGCTCCGCCACACGTGGATGGGCTGGCCCATCGAGCTCCGCAAGATGCTCCATCGGGCCGTGTTCGTTCCCGAGACGATGCCGCTCAACCGGCTGCTGGAGCTGTTCCAGAAGGAACGCAACCAGCTCGCCATCGTGCTCGACGAATATGGCGGGACCGAGGGGCTCGTGACCCTCGAGGACCTGCTCGAGGAGCTCGTCGGCGAGATCCACGACGAGCATCGCGGCACGCCGACCGCCTTCGTGCAGCGGGAAGACGGCTCGTGGTTGGTGGACGGCAGCGCGAGCGTGGACGACCTCGCCGAACGGCTCGGCATGCGGCTGGATGCCACGCCCCGCGACTACACGACCGTGTCTGGGCTCGTGCTTGCGGAACTGGAGCGGATTCCGTCGGCCGGCGACACGCTCCGCTGGCAGGGACTGACGATCGAGGTCGTCGACATGGACGGCCGCCGCATCGACAAGCTGCTCGTGTCCCGGACCTGAGCTGCCCCTACGAGGCGGGCTGGGCCCGGTCGAGCATGTCCTGCAGCACGAAGGGGCTGGGGAACGGCTCGTCGAGCTGCTCCAGGAGCTTGCGGTACCGATCGACGATCTCCGCAATGTCGTCGGCCGTGATCGCGTCCTCCCGGAGCACCTTGGAGGCGTCGAACACCTCCCGCCAGGCGGCGAACGCCTCCTCGTAGGCCTTCTTCGCCGACTGCAGGCGGGCCGCCTCGAACTCCCGGTCGGCCGTCCATGTCCGCTCCCGGGCCCTAAGGGCCGGTTCGGTGATCTCCGATTCGCAGGTCGCCCGCCAGACGTCGAAGTTCACGATGTCGCGGTAGCGGTCGATCATCGTGGCCCGCTCCTCGGCCTCGGTGTGGTCGCGGGCCAGCGCCTCCGCCCGACTGCGGAGCTCGGCGGGAGCGCCGCGGGCGACGTCCTTCCACGTCACCTGAAGCTCCGCCTCCGCGTCGGCCGCCGCCGCCTGCTGCGACTCGGTGCGATCGAGGGGCGGGGTGTCGAGCGCCGCCCGCTGGGCCTCGGTGAGGGCGTCGCGGCGGGCCTGCTGCAGGGCTGCGAACCGGCCCGGCAGCAGCTTCTCAAGCTCCTCCGCGAGCTGCGCCGCCCGCCGCTCCTCCCCCTCGCGCAGTCGCAGCTGGATCGACACGCCCCAGCTCGTGGGGATGTCGCGCTCCGCGAACCGGTCGAGTTCGTCGTTGGCGAGCCGCCAGGCGTCGCGGGCCGCCGGACCGAACTCCCCGTCGCCCTCCAGCGCCACCGCGTAGTTGATCGCCGACATCATCGGCTCGCTGTGGAAGATCAGCGGCGTGGTGCGGAGCGGGGCACCGCCGTCCGCGAGGGCCTGGCCGGCCCGGTACTTCACGCGGGACACGAGCCAGTTGTCCCGCTCCGGAAGCGTCCGCTCGGGGTCGTCGCGCTCGTGGAAGTCGTCGTCGGCCTTGAACAGCCGCCGATACTGGGACTTTTCGTCGGACTTGCCGATCTTGTTGCCGATGAACCAGCCCATCCGGCCCAGCAGCCGCGGCTCCCGCGCGTTGAGGCCGATGCCCTGCCGCAGGAACTCGATGCCTTTGATGACCCAGGCATACCGGTCGTGATAGTCGTCGAACTCGACCGAGATGTTGTAGGAGAGATTGTGGGCCTGGAAGTCCCAGATGGAGTAGAAGTTGGGCTGGAGCTTGGTCAGCTGCTCGAGCGTCGCCGACAGATTCGCCCAGTCTTCCACCTTCTTGTAGTGGTTGGCGCGGTCCCAAAGCAGCGTCACGGCGATGTTCTTGAGGCCGAGCGTCGCGAACCGCATCGTCTCGCTGGTGGGGTCGACCTCGCCGAGGTTCGCCTGCGAAAGCCCGAACTGCGACCGCAGCCGGGCCAGCAGCCCGCCCGGTCCGGCGGAGTCGGCCGGCTGGCTGAGCGCCGACAGCGGCACGAGCAGCACCGCGATCGCGACCAACAGCAGCAGGGTGCCGGGACGCAGGCCCAGCCACGACTGCTGCCCCGACTCCCGGGCGCCGCGCGACGATGCACTCATGACGCCACCTCCCGTGCCTTAAGGCAGAACATTCCCGCGATCACGAACGCCAGCACGTAGCCAAACGCCTCCGCGGCATGGGCCGCGAGCAGGTCGACCGGCACGTCGAAGCCGCCGGCGACGAAGTCGCTGGTGCCGAGCGTGGAAAGCGACGGAAACAGCCCCGCCACGAGCCGGACCGGCGCCAGCAGCAGGGTGTCGATCGTCTTCATGGCCTGGACGGCCGGCGTCGGATCGAGTTCGACCGTGATGCTTGCCTGCGTGACGATCCGGTAGAGCGACTCGATCGGGCCGCCGCCGGGAACGAGCGACGAGTCGCCGGTGATCTGGCTCCTGAACAGCCGGTCGATGAAATCGCGGAACTGGCCGACCAGGAGCATCGCCAGGGACGCCAGCAGGGCCACGGGCCCCGACAGGAACGTGCTGAACATCACGCCGAGGGCCGTGCAGACGAGCATCGAGAACCAGATCCCGAGGCAGCTCTTCGCGTAGTTCGCGGCGAACGAGCCGTCGCCGGCGCGAAGGTAGAAGTCGGCCTGCGCGACGCCGTAGTACTGGGCCGGCTCGAGGCACTGCAGCCAGACCTCGACCCGGCCGCCGGAGACGAGGTCGGTGAACAGGTCGGCCTCCCGCAGTTCGCCGCTGGCGAGCACGGTGTTGATCTTCCGCGGAATCAGCAGCGAGTCGATCGTGTGCTCGCGGGCCACGATGGGGAGCGCTTCGCTCCGCAGGCTGGTGTCGGGGTTCCGGAGTTGGATCGTGCCGTGGATGCCCGCCTCGATGTCGCCCTTGTAGGTGCGGAACACCCGGATGATCATCTCGAGCGGCAGGCCCTCCGGGAACTCCGCGGCCGTGATGCCCTCGAACGTCCAGACGGCGGCGGCGGCCGTTCCGCCCTCGATGTACTGCCGGTAGGCCCACTCCGAGCCAACGCTGATCCCCTTCTGGGCCGGACGGCCCTCGCGATCGAGGAACCGGAGCGTGCCCCGGAGCGGCCGCCTGGCCTCGAGGATTCCCAGCGGCGGGCCCACGGCATACCGCCGGCGGCCCGAGGCGTCGGTGCCGCTCACCGTGACACGGTGACGGTGCCCATGCGCGCTCTCGGCCACCCCGTTCCCCGCGGCGTCGAGCATGACGCGATGCCGATGGCCACGATCGAGGCTCGTGCGGCCTTCGCCGCCTCCGCCGCTCGCCGCGTCGAACACGTCGTCCGCGTCGACCACGTGCGCGTGCGACACGCTGCGGACCACGAAGGCCCAGCCGGCGAGCCCCATCACCGCCAGCAGGCAGGTGCCGACCATGGCAAAGCCGAGCGTCCTGCCCAGCACGATCTCGCTGGTGCGCACCGGCTTCGTGACGACCGTCTGGATCGCCCGCGACTTGATGTCGGCCGGGAGACTGAACACGGCGAGCACCAGCGTGACCAGGCAGACGAGCAGGCTCGTGGCTCCGAGGATGAACCCGATGTAGAGCCGGCCGGGATCGACGCTCGACGGATCGAGGAACCAGCCCGCGAAGGTGAGGATCAGGGCGAACAGCCCGAGCACCACGAGCACGTTGCGCCGCAGCGACTCCTGCACCGCCAGCCGCGCCAGCGCCCAGACCCGCCGCGGCGACGGAGCCGCCAGGTCGGCGAGGCCGGCCAGGATCGATCGGTAGACGCGGTCACCGGCTGCCAGCGGGCCCGCGGCGACCGACTGCGCCAGCCAGGCGAGCAGCGCCGCCAGCACCGCCACCGACGCCCCGGAGGCCAGGTAGCGGAGTACGGCGGGACCGATCCACGCCGCAAACCTCGGGATTTCCTGCTCCAGCACCATGGCGACGCGTCACCCCGCCCGGCCGCTGTCGGCGCGGCGAGCCCGGCGGCCGGGCCGTGCCTCGGTGTCGCGAACGACCTCGAGGAACAGGTCTTCCAGCGTGGTCCGCGGATTACCTACCTCGACCCCCGCCGCCCCGTGTCGCTCAAGGGCCCGCCGAACGTCGGCGATCGCCTCCGGGGAAAGGCCACTGGCACGGAACTGCGTGACGCCCGTCACCCGAAGCAGTTCCTCCACGCGGCCGAGTTCCTTCAACTCGCCGAGATGCAGCACGGCGATCCGGTCGCACACGTCCTCCACGTCGGCAAGCAGGTGCGAGCACATGATCACCGTCTTGCCCCTGGCCTTGAGGTCGATGATCAGGTCCTTCATCTCGCGGGTGCCGATCGGGTCGAGGCCGCTGGTCGGCTCGTCGAGGATCACGAGTTCGGGGTCGTTGATCGGCGCCTGGGCCACGCCGATCCGCCGCGTCATGCCCTTCGAATATTCCCGCAGCTGCCGCTTGCGGTCGCGGGTGAGCCCCACCATCTCGATGAGCGCATCGGCACGCCGCCGCCGCTCCTCGGGAGGCATGTCGAACAGCCGGCCGTAGAAGTCGAGCGTCTCCTCCGCATCGAGGAACTTGTAGAGATAGCTCTCCTCCGGCAGGTAGCCGATCCGCTCGTTCTTCGAAACGTCGGTGGCCGGTCGCCCGAACACGAGCGCCTCGCCGGAGGTCGGGAAGATGAGGCCGAGCAGCAGCTTGAGGGTGGTCGTCTTGCCCGCGCCGTTGGGACCGAGCAGGCCGAAGATCTCGCCGCGCCGGATGTCGAGGTCGAGCGGCTTGAGGGCCGTCTTCTTGCTGCGCCCCCAGAAGTCTCGATAGACCTTCGAGAGGTTGCGGGTTTCGACGATGATCTCGCCCGCCGGCGGCCGCGGCGACGTCTCGGCGGTAGTGGTGGATGCTGTGGTCACGATCCTCGACCCCTCCGGCCGGATCACGGCACGCGGCCCGACACGCGCCGACGCCGCGAACCTGCATGGATTGGATACTCGCAGGACCGGAGTATACCGCTTCCCGAAGCGAGTTCGGACCCGCCGTCAGGATCGCCGCTCCGGGACGTACCGGCCTCAGCGAGCGGCTGCCGTCTCGGAGGCCGACTCCGACGAGGCGGCGGGCGCCGGCCCATGCCGTCGCGTGGCGGCCTCCACAAACTGCCGCGCGGCGAGCAGTTCTGCGGGGGAGAACACCCGCACGTCCGGATCGGCACTGCCGGCCATCTCGATCACTTCCGCGGCCAACTGCTCCCAGGTCCGGCCGCTGGAGAGGTGCCACGCCGCCGCCTGGGCCACCTTCTGCGTGAGCATGCCGCGAGACAGGCACTCAAGCAGGTCCGCGAGCCGCGGATCGGTCGAGCAGACGTCGAGGGCCACCATGCGATAGGGCACACGGGCGTTGGGCTCCCGCTTGCCGTGGTCGAGGCACACCGTTGCGATCCGCACCACCCGGCTCTTCGCCGGAAACACGGTGAACGTGGGGGCCACGTCGCCGGCGGCCACGGAGAGGTGGGCCACATGCTGGGCCGACACTGGCCGATCGGCAATCGCCAGGTCCATCAGCGGGCGGGCCACCGCCTTGGCGACCGGTCGGGTTCGCAGCCAGGCCGCCACGTCTTCCCCGAACATCGCATAGCCGCACTGCAGGCTCGCGGGCGCATCGTGCTCCATCCACTCGCGGAAGGCCAGCCACCGCGCGTCGTGCACGCCGTAGATTTCTCGGGCGACCCAGCAGAAGCCCTGACCCATGCCGCCGCCCATGCCGCCCATGCCGCCGCCCATCCCCATGCCGCCCATGCCCATGCCGCCGCCGCCCATGCTCTGCATGCCGCCGCCCATGCCGCCCATGCCGCCGCCCATCATGCCCATGCCGCCGCCCATGCCCTGCTGCTGGCCGAACTGGGCCAGCACCGGCACGGCCCCGAAGGACGCCGGCAGGCGAAGCGTGAGCGGTCGATCGACCCGACTCGCCACCACGATCTGGGCGGACCGCGCGTCGTTGGGAATGAACTTCACGTCCACGAGGCCGGCGTCCTGCGCGGCGAGCACATCCTGGACTGCGGCCGTGTCAGCCGGCGCGGTCGCGGTGACGGCCTTCGCATCGCCAGCCCGAGCCACGGAGAACACCGAAGCGAGGACGAAACTGGTGGCGATCGAAGCGATTCGCTGCATGGGGCACCTCGTGGACACCATCGGCCGGACCGGAGCGGAGTCCACCCCGCAGGCGAACCCTCTCCGTCGACTCTAGTATGCTTTCGGCCGCCAAGGGGCGAAAAAACGCCCCGCCAGGCCGACGGCGCAGGTCGTACGGAATGCTCCGGCGGCGACCGGCGGGCGCGAGGGCCGACCGATCCATCCGAGACAGGCCCACGACAGGGCCGCACACGGTCGCGGATATCAGCGCTTCGAGAACTGGGTGCCGCGGCGGGCGCCCCGGAGGCCGTACTTCTTCCGCTCTTTCATTCGGCCATCCCGCGTGAGGAGGCCGCCCTGGCGGAGCGGTTCGGCGAGTTCGGCATCGAACACCTTGAGCGCCCGGGCAATGCCCAGCCGGCAGGCCCCGGCCTGCCCCGTAGGACCGCCGCCGTCGACGCGGATCGCCACCTTCACGTCGCCGCGCTTCCCGACCTGCTCGAGCGCCCCCGAGACGAGAGCCCGGTCCTTGATCGCGGGGAAGTAGGCGTCGAGGTCACGGCCGTTGATCGTGATCTCGCCCTTGCCAGCCCGCAGGCGGACGCGGGCCACGGCGGTCTTGCGCCGGCCCGTGGCGATGATCTCGTCTCCGCGCCGCGTCGCCGTAACTCCCTGCTCGACCGTCATCGTGCTCTCCCGTGATCTCTGGTGTTCAGGTGGGTTTCAAATATGGATGTGCTGGACTGATGATCCGTCTGATCCGTCAGCCAAGGCGCCGACCGCAGCGGGCCCCTCAGGCACCGAGTTCGATGGGCTCCGGCCGCTGCGGCTGATGCGGATGCTCGCTGCCGGCATAGACCTTGAGTTTGTCGAGCATCTTGCGGCCGAGCCGCGTCTTCGGGAGCATGCGACGCACCGCCTCCTCCACGATCAACTCTGGACGACGATCGCGACGGTGCTCGGCGGTCTCGGTCTTGAGGCCCTGATAGCCCGTGTACCACCGGTACAGCTTCTGCTGCCACTTCTTGCCGCTGAACTCGACCTTCTCGGCATTGATGACGACCACGTGATCGCCCGTGTCGACGTGCGGGGTGTAGGTCGGCCGGTGCTTGCCCATCAGCACCATGGCGATGTCGGAGGCGAGCCGGCCCACGCGGCGGCCGCTCGCATCGACGACCCACCACCGCTGCTCGACCTCGCCGGGCTTGGCCATGAACGTCTTCATCTGTCGCTCGATCGTTGGAATCACGGGTAGGGAATCGGGAATCGCCGCCCCACGGGTCCGACGGCACCCCGAGGGGTCCGGAACGGCCGGTGCGGCCGCGGCGGCCGGATTTCGGCCATGGAGCCGGACCGCGGAGCCTAACAATGGCCTCGTTCCCGGGCAAGCGATGCCCGCGGCACGCGGGGAATCACCATGGTTTCGGCCGGGCCGCGGCGTGGACGCGGCACGAAGTCGAGGTGAGAATCATGCCGATCGATTTCCACGCCTGCCGCAGGATTCTGCATGAAGGTCGCGATCCTCAAGGAAACCGCCCCCGGGGAACGGCGCGTCGCGGTGGTGCCAGCCGGCGTCGCGGCGCTGGTGAAGCTCGGCCTCGACGTCGCCGTCGAATCGGCCGCCGGCGCGGCCGCGGGCTTCCCCGACGACGACTACCGGTCGGCGGGAGCGGCGATCGTCGATCGCGGCGAGGCGCTCACCGCCGACTGCGTGGTGGCGGTGCGGGCCTGCGGAGCCGCCGGCGACTGCTGGTCAGCAGATCAGGATCGTCTCCGTTCCGGCGCCGCGCTGGTGGCGATGTGCGACCCGCTGTCCTCCCCGGAGCAGTGCCGCGCCGCCGCGGACCGTGGGCTCACCGTCTACGCGCTCGAGCTGGTGCCGCGGATCACGCGGGCCCAGAGCATGGACGTGCTCTCGAGCCAGGCCAACATCGCCGGCTACCGCGCCGTGATCGTCGCGGCCGCCGCCCTGCCGCGGATCATGCCCATGATGACGACCGCCGCGGGCACGCTCACTCCCGCCAAGGTGCTCGTGCTCGGCGCCGGCGTGGCGGGCCTGCAGGCCATCGCCCCCGCCAAGCGGCTCGGTGCCCAGGTGAGCGCCTACGACGTGCGGCCGGCGGTGAAGGAGCAGGTGCAGAGCCTCGGGGCCAAGTTCGTGGAGCTTCCGCTCGAGACGGGCGGTAGCGAGGCGGCCGGCGGCTACGCCAAGGCGATGGGCGAGGACTTCTACGCCCGGCAGCGGGAACTGCTCGGCAAGGTGGTCGCCGATTCCGACGTCGTGATCTGCACCGCCCTGATCCCGGGGCAGAAGGCGCCGGTCCTCGTGACGGCCGACATGGTGCGGCGGATGCGGCCGGGCAGCGTGGTGGTCGATCTGGCGGCCGAGCGCGGCGGCAACTGCGAAGGCTCGCGGCCCGATGAGACGGTGGCCGCGGGCGGCGTGACGATCCTCGGCCCCACGAACCTCCCCGCCGAGGCGGCATTCCATACCAGCCAGCTCTATTCCAGGAACGTCGTCACGTTTCTGGCCCATCTCGTGAAGGCGGGCTTCCCCGACGTCGCCGCCGACGACGAGATCGGCCGCGAGACCCTCGTCGCCCGGGGCGGGCAGATCGTGCACCCGAAGGTCCGGGAACGGGCTGGCCTGCCTCCCCTCGAACCCGCCCCCGCCTAATCGCCCCGCCACCAGGACCACCCCCCGCATGAACGCGCTCGCCCTGCTTCCGCTCCTCGCCGACGCGGCCACCACGGAAGATGCCGCCTCCCGGTTCATCCGGCTGCTCACGGTGTTCCTGCTGGCGATGTGGGTGGGCTTCGAGGTGATCACCAAGGTGCCGCAGCGGCTCCACACGCCGCTGACCAGCGGATCCAATGCCATCTCCGGCATCACCGCCGTGGGCGCGATCGTGGTGGCCGGCGCGATGGTGACGAGCTTCGGCACGATCGTCGGCCTGCTCGCCGTCGTGCTCGCGATGATCAACGTGGTCGGCGGCTTCGTGGTCACGCACCGCATGCTCGCGATGTTCAACCCCAAGAAGAAGTGAGCCCCGAGGCACCGATGCTGTCGCCCCAGGCCTGGATCAACTTCGCGTACCTCGCGGCCTCGATGCTGTTCATCGTGGCCTTCAAGCTCATGACCGGCCCGCGGACAGCCGTGAAGGGCAACTACCTGGGCGCCGCCGGCATGGCGATCGCCCTGGCCGCAGCCTGCTTCGAGAAGGACGTGGTCGCGAGCGTGACGAGCCGCGGCCCGATGCCGCTGGTGCTCCTCGGCATCGCGGCGGTGATCGGCAGCGTGATCGGGGCCGTGATGGCGGTGAAGTATCCGATGACCGGGATGCCGCAGATGGTGGCCCTGCTCAACGGCTTCGGCGGCGCCGCCTCGGCCCTCGTGGCCGGGGCCGAGCTCTGGAACATGCAGCTGCGGGCGATGCGGACGGGGGAGGCGCAGGCCCAGGCCGCCGGCTGGGCCGCGTCGCAGCTCGCCCCCTGGACGCAGTTCGCGATCGCCACCGCCCTCACCGGCCTGATAGGCGCGGTCACCTTCTGGGGGAGCCTCGTGGCCTTCGGCAAGCTCGAGGAACTGCCCGCGTTCAAGAAGGCCTGGACCGATCCGAGACGGCACTGGATCAACCTCGGCCTCGTGATCCTCACGCTACTCGCCATCTGGGGCCTGTGCATGCACCCCACCTGGATGACGCTCTACCTGCTGCTCGTCGTGCTCGGCAGCCTGCTCGGCATCACGCTCACGATGCCGATCGGCGGCGCTGACATGCCGGTGGTGATCTGCCTCCTCAACAGCTACTCGGGCCTCGCCGCCGCCGCCGCGGGCTTCGTGATCGACAACTCGGTGCTCGTGATCGCCGGCTCGCTCGTGGGCGCATCGGGGCTGATCCTCACGGCCATCATGTGCCAGGCGATGAACCGCTCGCTCGTGGGTGTGCTGTTCGGCGGCCTCGGCACGACCACCGCGGCCAATGCCGACGACGTCTACGCCGGCAAGGTGAAGAGCGTTAGCGCGGAGGAAATCGCGATGGTGCTCGAAGGGGCCGATCGCGTGGTGATCGTGCCGGGCTACGGCCTCGCCGTCGCCCAGGCGCAGCACGCGGTCCGCGAGCTGGCCAACGCCCTCGAGAAGCGTGGCACCACCGTCGAGTACGCGATCCACCCCGTGGCCGGCCGCATGCCCGGCCATATGAACGTGCTCCTCGCCGAGGCCGACATTCCCTACGAGAAGCTCCGCGAGATGGACGATATCAATCCCACGTTCCCGGAGACCGACGTGGCGATCGTGATCGGGGCCAACGACGTGGTGAATCCGGCCGCCCGCACCGATCCCACGAGCCCGATCGCGGGGATGCCGATCCTCGACGTGGACAAGGCGAAGACGGTGGTG
>JBJTRH010000206.1:0-6923 GCA_046076065.1 Planctomycetaceae bacterium
ACCACCGGCTCGAGCGCGGGATGGCGTTCGATGAGGCCGGGAAGCCACGCCTTCGCGTCGGCGCAGTGCGGGCAGCCGGGCCGCACGAAGAGTTCCACCGTGAGCGCCTCGCGAAGCCCGGTGGTGATCGCATCGGCATCCGTCGTGCCGTGCCGCACACGATCGCAGGCATGCACCACCGGTGTGCGGGCCGCGTCGAAGCGATGGCGGGCGGCGAGTTTGTCGAGTGCGGCGCGGTCCTCGGCGCTGGCGTCGAGAAAGAGCCGTACGACCGCGATACCCCGGCGGCCCGCAGCGAAGGCCTCGGCCACCGTGAAGGCAGGCTCCTCGGCGACGTCGGTCTCGTGCGTGTAGACGTCGATGACCACGCACCGCGTCGGTGGCTCTGCTGCCGGCAGGGCACCGGCAAGGGCGACGACGAAACCGACAGCTGGCCACGAGGGGCCGGCAGTACGCGGAACCATGGATGGCATGACGGCTTCCATCCTAGGTCTGCGGTGATCGACAACCGGCTGGAATGTCCTACGATGCAGGGACATCGAACTGCGACGCTCCCCGTATGACGACCCCGACCAACGACGCCGGCTGGCATTTCGACAACTCCTACGCCCGCCTTCCGGATGCGCTGTTCGCGCGGGTGACTCCCACGCCCGTGCGCGGGCCAGCCCTGCTCGTGCTCAACGAGCCCGTGGCCCGCGATCTGGGCCTCGATCCCGCCCGGCTGCGCGAGTCGGCCGCGGGCGTGTTTGCCGGCAACGAGGTGCCCCCCGGAGCCGACCCGATCGCCCAGGCCTACGCCGGCCATCAGTTCGGACACTTCACCAATCTCGGGGATGGGCGGGCGATCCTCCTCGGCGAGCAGCGCGGGGCTGATGGCCGTCGCGTCGACATTCAACTCAAGGGCGCCGGCCGCACGCGATACTCCCGGGGGGGCGACGGCCGGGCGGCCGAGGGGCCGATGCTGCGCGAATACATCATCAGTGAAGGAATGCACGCCCTCGGCATTCCGACCACTCGTAGCCTTGCCGTGGCGGCGACGGGGGAGTGGGTGATGCGGGAGTCGCCTTTGCCCGGGGCCGTGCTCACCCGCGTGGCGGCGAGCCACATCCGCGTGGGCACGTTTCAGTATGCAGCGGCGATCGACGAGCCCGGCGTTCTGCCGGCGCTCGTCGACTATGCGATCGCGCGGCACGCGCCCGAGGCGGCGCGTGCGGACGATCCCGCGGTGGCGTTGCTCGAGATCGTGGCGGAGCGGCAGGCGGTGCTCGTGGCGAAGTGGATGCTGGTGGGCTTCGTGCATGGTGTGATGAACACCGACAACATGGCGGTGTCGGGGGAGACGATCGATTACGGCCCGTGTGCGTTTCTCGATGCCTACGACCGAGTGGCCGTGTTCAGCTCAATCGACCAGCAGGGCCGCTACGCCTACGGCAACCAGCCGGCGATCGCCCAGTGGAATCTCGCGCGGCTCGCCGAGAGCCTGCTGCCGGCCGTCCGCGGCCACGACGAGCAGGCGATCGAGGCGGTGCGGGCCGTGCTGGAATCGTTTTCTGAACGCTTTGAGCGGCAGCATGTCGCGGGGGCGCGGGTGAAGCTCGGGCTCGCCACGGCGGAAGACGACGACGGCCGGCTGTTCGGCGACCTGCTCGGCCTGATGGGCGAGACGCGGGCCGACTTCACGAGCACGTTTGCCGACCTGGCCGTGGCCACCGAGCCGGAGCACCTTCCGGCAGGCAGCGTGGCCGCAGCGAGCGGCTGGCACCACTGGCATCGTCGCTGGCTCGCCCGGCTGGATCGGCAGCCCGGGGGACGCGAAGCGGCCGTCGCGCTCATGCGACGGAGCAACCCGGTGGTCATTCCGCGGAATCACCGCGTGGAAGAGGCGCTCGCGGCCGCGGCGGCGGGCGATCTTTCGGTGTGCGAGCGGCTGGTGGCCGCGCTCCGCGAGCCATTCGTGGCGACGGAGGCCAACGCGTCGTACCGCGGCGGGCCGCCGCCGGGCTGCGGGCCCTACCGCACGTTCTGCGGCACCTGAATCACGTCTCTCGCGGCTGCTCCCGGCTCGTCGCGTACTGCGCCGCGGCCGCCTGCAGGTATCGGGCGAAGTCGGCGTGCCGCTCGGCGAGTTGCAGCACCCCGTCGCGCCGCAGGGCGTAGACCTCGCCGTCCGTCAGCGCCCGGATCGTGGCGGCCCGGGGCGCATCGGTGCGTCCACGCCCCGTCGGACTCGACGATCGGCCGGTTGGGGTCGATCTCCAAGGCGCGGTGCAGCAGGCGATGAAGCATGACGCATCTATACTTCACTCCACGGCGCTGCCGCAAACAGCGGCCGGTCCCGTGGAGACCATCGACCATCGTCGCCGCCAGTCCCCCCGACGGTGCTTCCGCCCCCGGTTGCCGCCGCGCCGGCACGATCCTGTTCACGCTGGCGGCGCTGCAGTTCATCGGCCTCGTCGATTTCATGATCGTGATGCCCCTGGGGCCGCAGCTGCTCGCCGATCTCGGCATCGATACGGTCCGGTTCAGCTGGGTCGTGTCGGCCTACACGCTCGCGGCCGGCCTCGTCGGGTTGCTGGCCGCACCGTGGCTCGATCGCGTGCCGAGGAAGTCGGCCTACCTGGTCTGCTCCGTCGGCCTGCTCGCCGGCACCGCGGCCTGCGGGCTGGCCGACAGCTTTCCGCTGCTGCTTGCGGCGCGGTGTGTCACGGGCGGCTTCGGCGGCGTCCACGGCGCCCTCGCCCTCGCGATCGTGGCCGATGTGTTTCCCGCGGAGCGACGCGGACGGGCCACCGGCACGCTGATGCTGGCCTTCGCCGTCGCCTCGGTGGTGGGCGTGCCGCTCGGCATCACGCTCGGCACGCGGCTCGGCTGGCAGGCGCCCTTCTTCGCGCTCGCGGCGCTCGGGCTCCCGCTGGTGGGGCTGGCTACCTGGTCGCTGCCGCCTCTGGCCGCCCACATGGACGGCATCCGGCGGCATCCCGTGACGCAGCTCGTCGAGACGCTCACGCTGCCGGCGCATCGACGCGCCTTCGCGCTGATCGCGCTGCTGATGGTCGCCGCGTTTTCCGTGATTCCCTTCATCAGCACCGCCTTCGTGGCCAACGTGGGCGTGACCGAGCGGCAGCTCCCGGCCGTATTCATCGCCGGGGGGCTGCTCACGCTCGTGAGCACGCCGCTGGCGGGCCGGCTCGTCGACCGCTTCGGGCCGCTGGCGGCGCTGTGCCGGATCGTGCCCGTCTCGGCGGCGATGATGCTGGTGCTGACGCATCTGCCCAGGGTGGGCATCGCCGTCGCGGCCCCGGTGGCGGCCGTGCTGATGGCGACGAATGCGAGCCGTATGGTGGCGGCGATGTCGCTGATCACGTCGAGCATCGAGCCGCGGCGCCGGGGCAGCTTCATGTCGGCCAACTCGGCGGTGCAGCACGTGGCGAGCGGCCTGGGAACCACGCTCGGTGGGACGATCGTGGCGGGGGGCGCGGGCGAGCCGCTGCGAAACTTCGGCACCGTCGGCATGCTTGCCGCGGCCGCGACGATCGCGAGCCTCTGGCTCGCTTCCCGCATCCGCCCCGTGGCCTGACATGATGGGTGTGCGAGTCGCCTGCCAGCGGCGCGGCAGAAGAAACCAGTGGTCGAACCGCTGGTCGTGACTGTATTCCTGGGGGGTGGGAAGTCTCATGACCAGACAGCTCGTCGCCATGCTCTCGATGCTGGCCGCTACGACCTCCGCGACTGCCGCTCCGCCTCCGAGCATCGTGGTCGTGCTGTTCGACGACCTGGGGTATGGGGAACCCGGCTGCTACCGTCCGGAATCCAAGCTCAAGACTCCCCGGCTCGACGCGCTCGCCGCGGCTGGCATCCGGTTCACCGACGCGCATTCGGCGTCCGCCGTCTGCTCGCCCACCCGCTACGGTCTGCTCACCGGTCGCGCTCCCTGTCGGATCGGCCAGTACGGCGTTCTCACCACGTTCGATCCTCCACTGATTCCGGAGTCACGGCTCACCGTGGCCTCGCTCCTGAAGCGTCACGGCTACCAGACTGCGTGCATCGGGAAGTGGCACCTGGGCCTGACGTGGCAGGCCGGCATCGAGCGGACGGGTCGGGTTCCGATCGGCTCGCGAATCACCAGCGGCCCGAACCAGCTCGGATTCGACACCTTTTACGGCTTCACGCACGCCCGCGCCATCGAAACCATCATCGAGCAGGACCGCGTGGTCGAGCACGTCGCGGCCATCGAGAACCAGCCACGGATGATCGCCAAGGCCGTGGAATGGCTCGAGCAACGCGAAGCGGGCACACCCTTCTTTCTCTACTTCCCCATGTGCCCGCCGCACACTCCCGTCGTTCCCGCACCGGAGTTCGTGGGTCGATCGGGGGCGGTGGACGACGTCGCGAGGAATCCCACCTACGGCGACTGGGTCTATCAGGGCGATTTCATGCTCGGGCAGCTGCTCGACGCGCTCGAACGCACAGGCCGGGCGGACGACACGCTCGTGATCGCCGCGTCGGACAACGGGGCGGATGGCCGTGTCTATCCGCCGCTGCGGGGGCGAAAGGCGGAGATCCACGAGGGTGGCCATCGCGTGCCGTTTGTCGCGCGGTGGCCGGGGCGGATCGCGCCGGGCACCGTCTCGGATCAGACGATCTGCCTCAACGATCTGCTGGCGACCTGCGCGGAGATCGTGGGCGAACGACTGCCCGACGATGCGGGGGAAGACAGCGTGAGCATTCTGCCGGCGTTGACGGGCGTCGCTCGCACGCCACTCCGCGAGGTCACGGTGCACCAATCAGCCTCCGGCGAACTCGCGATTCGTCACGGGCCGTGGAAGCTCGTGTTCCCCCGTATGAAAAAGCCGGTCCTTTATGACCTGGCGACCGACCTCGGTGAGACCCGCGACGTGGCCGGCGAGTACCCGCAGGTCGTCGAGCAGATCACAGCCCTGATGAAGCGAGCCATCGCCGACGGCCGGAGCACGCCCGGCGCGAAGCAGCCCGTGGACTCCGCGGTGAAGTGGCCAGTGCCATAGAGAAGGAAGCGGCTTCGCGGGCCACGCAGGGGAACTCCCGGAAATGTGAAGGTAGGCCCGGTGTGCCCCGAACACACGACCAAGGGATTATGAGTGGAGACGAGCCCGAGGAATAGGTCACGGTCGTATCGTGGTCATGCGAATTCTTCGGGAACGGCGCATGTCGTCCAGCGCAGGATTTCAGCGCCGAGAGGGAGTTTGCTAACAGTTTTGCTAACGGTGCGGAGGCCTGCCTGCGCCGCCGTCAGGCCGCCTCTCGAATGACGTCCAGGTACGCCCGCCAGACCCGCGAGTAGGCGCAGCCCCAGGCCTCGTCGTGGCACGCCCGCTCGAAGGCCACGGGGTCGGTATCGGGGGCGTTGATGAGCCGATCGACGGCGAAGTTCCAGGCCAGGGCGTGCGCCCATTCGTGGCAGAGCACCTCGACCGCCTGCGGCTCGCCCATCTCGTCGTTGAGAAGGACCACGAACCGCTTATCGCGTCGAAGGCACTGGCCCAGCACCGTTTTGGGGAGCCAGGAAGCCCGAACGACGACGGGGAGGGCTGGAGGGCAGTCTCGCCGAAGGCCTGTCAAAACCGTCTGAAACTCTCGCCAGCCAGAGCGGTTCACGAAACTGCGGCGTGGGGCAGATATCGACGCAGCGTACCCAGCCTCAATCCCCGACAGGGCACCGCGATGGCAGCAGAGAACGGGCACGGTGGCGGCGCGGTTGTGCTTCATCCGTGCAGTGTAGCGCCGACGACACTCGCGCGCTACCTTGGAGCATATGGACACACCGCAACCACCAGCGCGAAACACCGACGCCAACATCCGCAAGGCCGCCGAGGCGATTGCAGAGGTGTTGGAGATGAAGCAGGAGTTCATTCGCTGCCACGATTCCCTTGCCAACAGGACGTACCGGCTCGTGGAACTCCTCGGTCAGGCAGAATCACGGGGATACCTCCTCGAAGACTCCCTCACCCTCGTGGACACGGTGCATTGGCTGCAGATGATCGACTGGCAGACCAAGTTTCTGTCGATGGTCCTGAACTTCACCAAGGCTCCCAGCCGCAAGACGCTCCGGCCACTGATCGAACTCTACGGCCGCGACCAGGACCGCATGAAGGTCGAGGTGGAGATCCTTGAACGCCAACTGAAGCACCGGCTGGCTATGTTTGCACAGCCCGACGACGCCACGGTTCGGAAGGCCATCACGAAGAACGAGCAGCGCGTGTTGGCCGTCTACTTGCACGTCCGGTCAGGGTATCGCGGCATCGATCTGGCCCGGTTCTTCAAGGTGCCCAAGACGACTGCGTACGGGTGGCTGGACTGGTTCAAGAGCCTGCCCGAGGGACTGCAGGCGGGGATTCTGGCGTTCATGGATGCGCAGGCGCCGATGATGGCCGCGTGTCAGGTCCCGGCCGTGATGCCCAAGGCTGAAGGGGGCTCGACGCCCGCGGGCACAACGCCGGGCCAGCCTTCGCCGCGTGGGACCGACATGGGTTCGGGGAAGGGGCCGTCAGGCGGTGAGGTGCCCGTCGTGAAGTCGGCGTGAGGGCGGGGCTGGGGCGACGTGGTGGCGCATTGGGGCGTAGCCAGAGGGTCAGCGCGTGCCCCACCTGTGACGCACCCCGTGGCCTCCAGCGCGGCTCCTGATAAAGCAACACCCCTTCTGTAAATCCGGGTTTTCAGAGGTGGGTCATCTGGCTTCCATGGTCAGGTAGGCACGTTCGGTCTCCCAATCATCACTGATCTCTGACAGGACGGCAGAGGCGAGTCGCAGGAGCGAGGCCTCATTCGGGAAGAGCGTTGCGACCCGCGTCCGTCGCTTGATCTCTTTGTTGAGTCGCTCGAGCCCGTTGGTCGTGCGAAGGCGTCGCCGATGGCCGGCGGGCACGCGGAGCACGGTGAGGGCCTCG
>JBJTRH010000207.1:0-4128 GCA_046076065.1 Planctomycetaceae bacterium
TCAGCCTCGCGGAGCTTCCCAATGATCTGCTCAGCAGTGAACTTCTTTCCTCGTGGCATCTCGTACCCTCCCTTGGTTTGCGCCACCAGAGATTCTCTCTCTGGAAGTGGCGTCGTTTAAGGGGGGCAGGTCAGTTCGCGGATCGCGAACTCAGCGGCTGGGATATCGCTGAATAGTTCACGTGCCGTTTTGCAGGCACTCTTGATGATCTCGGTCTCCCTGCTCGGTGCCGGATACTCCCGCTCCGCGTGTTCAACGTAGGCGAGCAGCAGTTCGGCGACACTCAGAGGGCGAGCGGTCGGCGGCCTGAAGGCTGGTCGTCGCCCGCCCGGTCGCAGATTGCCGAGGTGGCGAATGACCTCCGGTCCGGACGCCAACAGGGAGGCGATCACGCGACGGTAGTTGGCGCTGGCTTCTGCGGTGCCGTGTTTGCCGCAGTAGATGTCGCGGCCTCGGACGGTGACAACGGCCTGTCCAGAGGCCTTGTGGAGCCGCAGCGAAGGGACGCGAATGCTGGATCGCGAAGCAGAGACCATGCGAAACCTCCCGGTTGATTTTCGGTATCTACCGAAAACAGTCCGTCGAAGGCCGCACGACTCCACGTGGAGCCGGTGAGCGTTTTCCCCGCTCTCGGCAACGATCTTCACAACTAGCGGCGGCCGGACTTGAACCGGCGACACCCGGCTTATGAAGCCGGTGCTCTAACCAACTGAGCTACGCCGCCCTGATGCGAAGAATATAGCCCGCAAACGCCAGTGCGTCAGCGGGGGCCGTCAGACCGCGTGTTCGCACGGGTCGGTGCGGCCCTCGCGCAGATCCTGAAGGGCCCAGGGCGGCGTCAGCCCGCACGTACCGCGGGGAACCGGCGGCCAGCCGTACCACGCGCGAAACGTGTGATACGCGGGCGAGTGCGGGAGAGGGTAGGCATCGAAGATCGCTTGCCAGCCCGAAAAAAGTTGCCAGTCGCCGGGGTCCGGAAAGACTCCGAAGTCGAACGCCGCACAGATCCGGTGGAGGTAGTCGGCCTTGTCGGCCGGTGACGGCAGTGCCTCCGGCGGCTGCGGTGTCTCGGGGTAGGCGGAATGATCGATCTGCATGGTGGATGCCATCACGTCGGATGCAGGCAAAAGACGGTCCGATACCAGCTGCGAACAGCCTCGGCCTCATGCCGCTGTGCCGCCGGTTGAATGGTATCGAGGGGCCGCTGCATCTCCAACCGCTCAATCGAATGCAAGACCTTTGCAGCAGCATCACGGGTGGATCGCGAAGGATTCTTGGCCCGGTACACCGTCCAGCATTCGTCGACCGTCATCAGTCCGCGATGGCAAACCTGATGAATGTCACGAAGATCACGAGGAGCCCCTCGCTCCACGAGGGCCGTCATCTTCGAGGCGATATTGTCGCGGAGCGTCTCGATTCGGACCGGCGGCCATGCAGCATCGAGGGGCGCATCGAGCCATCGATCGCGGGGCGCGATCTGAAGAGAAAAGGGTCGTACGTGTCACGGTAGTCGAGGTAATGCGCCAGGGCCACGCCGCCGCCCAAGACGATGTCGGCGGCAGCAGGACGGCTGTTAAGCAGGTCCAGCACCTCGCGGGCGAGGGCAGACAGGCTCGTCGGCGGGACTGGATTCAACGAGATCATGATGCTCATCCCATGTCACGTGGGTGATCGTCGAAGACGGCGAAGAGCGTTTCCGCAGACAGCGTCATCGCGCGGGCGAAGCCGGCTACGAAGCGGGCCGACTCGGGCTCGAGCGCCACGATCGAAAAGTCGCCGAGCTGAAACAGGTCGGCCGCCTGAGGGAACTTGCCGAGGTAGGCTGCCTTTAGCACCTCATGCTCCGGATGATCGCCGGCGACGAACACGGCCCGCCCCGTGATCGACACCCGCGGCAACGCCTGCGGCGATACATCGTCCATCTCAGGCGCCATCACCATCAGGCAGACGTCGGGCACCGACCGCATGTCGCGGGTGTGCGCTGCGAGGCCGCTGACGTGCACCACCAGCCGCAGCCCGTCTCCGACGGTCGCCGCGGCGAACGGCACCATCGAGGCAAACGGCCGGCCCTCGTGCAGGGTCGCCAGGCTCCCAACGGCCCGGCCCGTGAGCAGGGCGCGGAGCAGGTCGGCGAGCAGCGGATCGAGATGCATCAGGCGTCTCCCTTCAGTGTCGACCACTCAGGACGCCGCGACGAGTTCCCGGACGAGCGCCTCAAAGTCGCCGAAGCACCGCAAGATCAATGGAACCTCGCCTCGGGCGTGGCTGCCGTAGAGCCAGGCTCCCAGGACACGCCGGTCGGGAAACGCCGCGGCGATCTCGACGAGGAGCACGTCGGAGAGGGTGTCGAGCGCGACCATGACGTTCTCCAGCATACCCGCGGCGAGGCCGGGCAGGCTGCCGGCGGCAAGGGAGCATCACACGTGAATTGACCCGAGCCGTACCGCTCACGCGGTTACGCTTCCTGGGCGTGGACGCCTGACCGCGTGGCCGAGAGCAGGATCACCGCCCGCTTGCCGTCGGTGAAGAACGGGTCGCCTGTGAGATTGCGGCGGGGCGCGTCAGGCGTGCAGGGGCCCACGCCCCCCACATAGCCGGCCGCCTTCACGCGGCCCGCCGCCACGAGGTCCTCGATCACGTAGTCGCGGGATTCGTCCACGTCGGGGTCGATGCGGTGCGTGGTCAGGTTCCAGGCATGCGTCGTGAACCGCACGCCGATGTCGCGGCTCACCTGGCCCACCCACACCGGCTGCCCCTCGAAGGCCAACGGGGTGAGCCAGAGGCGGAGGTGGATCCGTTCGTTGATCGAATGCCGCGTCCGCTGCAGGGCGATGTCCTGCACGCGGCCAAAGAGGTGCAGCGCGCTGACGGGCGAATAGCGGTAGTTCGATCCCAGCAGGAAGGCCTTCACCGTCTTCCAGCAGGTGGCCAGCGAGATCGTCTCGCTCTCGTCCCAGCGGGCCGCGAAGGCGCCGAGCAGCGTGTCGAAGTCGCCGAGCACGACGAGGTTGGCCGGGTCGCCGGTCTTCGTGCCGTGGGCGTTTTCGGTGGCGGCGGGCATCGCCTCCAGCCGCGCGACCAGCGTGTCGGCCGTGCAGGGCTCGACGGTGTCGGCGGGCCGAATTTCGGCGAAGTCGCGGTCGAGGTAGTCGGCCAAGATGCCCGGCACCGGCATCGTGAACACGAGGTCGACGGGCGGGTCGTCCCGCTCCACCGCCGGGTTGAGAAGCCGCCCGATGCTCTGCCGCAGCGGTTCGAGCGGCGTGAGCCGCACGTGCACCACCTTCGTGCCGAGGTCGACGGTGGTGAACACGAAGCCGTCGGCGGTCTCGCCGGCACGGATGGGCCGCAGCCGGAAGCCCTGCCGCCGAAACACCTTGTCCATGCGGCCGTTCGACAGCCAGGCGGTGAGCAGCTTCAGGGGCACCAGCAGCAGCAGCGGGTAGAAGAGCCAGCTCATCGCGCCGAAGGCCGAGAGCCGCTTGGCGATCGAGAAGTGGTTCACCCCCGCCGCCTCGAGCGGCGTGAAATACTTCGGGTCGATCGTGACGGCCTGCAGCCGCAGGCTCGCGGACGAGCGGTTCTCGATCCGCAGCCAGACCGGCTGGATGCCCCGCTTGGCGACGTCGACGCCCAGCACCCGCCGGCTCTCGGTAGCCGAGGGCACCGCCACCGTGACCCGCGCCCGCGGCTCCTCCTGAGCCACGGCGCGGTCACGGTAGGCGGTGAAGCCCTCGTCGGGCGTGTAGGGGGTGATCAGCAGCCGCCCGAGCCGCCCCCACAGCCGCCCTCCGATCACGTTATTCGGCCATCTCGCAGGAGGCGTGGACGATCGCGTCGATCTTCTCGTCCGACAGGCCGCCGGCAGCGAAGGCATGGTTGGCCTTCACCTCTCCCTCGCGGTAGCAGATCACGGTCACGTCGGCGTCGGGCGCGATGTTGAAGTTCTCGGGCCCATCCTTGGCCTGCGTGGGCACCACGAAGGCCACCCGCTTGATGCCGTGCTTCGACACGAAGTCGGCGGCCGCCTTCTTCAGGTTGTCCTCGTCGGTGCCGATCATGTTGACGAACGCCGTGAGCTTCGTGTCGGCGTGCTCCTCGATCTCCTCCTCGAGCTCCTTGACGAAC
>JBJTRH010000208.1:0-3064 GCA_046076065.1 Planctomycetaceae bacterium
CTGCCTTCGCCGCTGGCCGCGAGGTCCGCGAGCCGCGCGCGGAGCACCAGTTGCGAGCCCGGCGGCAGGTAGGCGAGCGTCGGCGGGGGGCCGTCGGTGGGCGAGGCCCAGGGAAGCGTCGGGTCGTCGACGAGCGTCTGCCGCGCGGGAGGCGCCGGGGGTGGAGCAGGCTCGTGCACCGCGGTCGCAGCCCGCGACTCGGCTCCGGCCTCGCCTTTCCCTACGCGATCCCCGGCGCGTTCGTCCGCCTGCACCGGCGGCCTGGGTCGCTTCGCAACCCGGCGGGGCTTCTCGTCGCCCATGCGTGCGAGCACGAATCCCACCGCCGCCGCCGCGAGGAGCGTGGCCGCGATGCCTGCCGGCCACGACCGCCACCACGCCGGCCGACCACGCGCCGGCGACCGCGGCGCCACCGGGCCGACCGCCGGAGCCCGGGCGGTGGCTGCGGTGCCGAGGCTCGACGCCGTCGCCGCCCGCGGCTCGAAGCCCATCACTCGGGCGAGCGCATCGGCCGCCTCCGCCGCCGTCGCGGGCCGCCGCGCCGGATCGCTCGCCAGCATCGTGCCCACGAGACTTGCGACGGCGGGAGGCACCGTCGCGGGCAACGGCTCCGGCCCGTCGCCGGCCGCGCGTTCGAGCGTGGATCGCGCGATGCCCGTCCAGCATGGCCCCCGACCAGCGAGCAGCGCGTAGACGATTGCCCCGAGGGCGTAGACGTCGGATCGGGCGTCGCAGACGGCGCCCTGCTCGAGCAGTTCCGGCGCCACGAACGCAGCCCGCCTGCCGAGCCGCTCCACCTCGGCCTCGTTCGCCACCTCGGCCCGCGGTGGCACGAGGTGCGCGTCATAGGCCTGGGGAAACTGCAGCAGCCGCACCCGGCCGTGCCGCTCGCCACCGGCGGGAGGCGGCGACTCGCGGCGGAGCACGTCGAGCGACAGCCCGCCATGCACCTCGCAGAGATCATGCAGCGCCGCCACCGCCTTCGCCACCTGCACCGCGAGCACCCCCGCCTCCCGCGCGGGCAGCGGCCCGAGCCGCTCGACCTCGTCGGCGAGGTTCGTGCCGGCCACCGCCTCGCAGGCGATGAACCGGCTGCCGTCCTGATGCTCGAGCGTCCAGGTGCCGCTCAGCATCGGATCGCGGGCGGCGGTCGCGGCCTGTGTTCGCTTCACGATCGCGGTCCACGCTTCGCCGTCGCGGCACCGCCTCGGGCTCAGCAGGACGAGCGTGACCAGCCTCCCGGAGGGCTCGTGTCGGGCCGTGAACACGTGGCTGTCGCCGTCGCGGTCGTGCCGCTCGAGCAACCGATAGTCGCCCACGACGAACGGCCCGTGGTCGCCGGCGGCCAGCCGCTTCGCCTGCCAGCGGGTGAGAACGCCGCGGTCGACGAGCCAGGCAGCCGCGGCCTTCACGGCATCGACGCCTGCGGCGGGGCACTCACTGCGCAGGCGTCCGGCCGTCTCGGCATCGAGCAGCCGGACGGTGACGAGCGACTGCCAGAACTCGTCGGGCGTGGGAACGGGCATGCGGGCGACCACCACCGGAGGACGACTGCACGATCCTACCCGCGGCGGGCTCGGCGGGCGTAGGGGGCGACGCAGACCTGTGACGGTCGCGGCTGCTATCATCCCGCCGCCGATGCCGCCGGACCGACGAGGAGGCCACGTTCCCATGCGCTCGAGTGACGCCACGCGGATCTACTTCGATCGGGCCGCCGACCAGCTCGATCTCTCGACGAGCCTGCGGAGGCTGCTCGCCACGCCCAAGCGGGAGGTGCAGGTGCAGCTGCCCGTGGAACGCGACTCGGGCGAGATCGCCACCTTCATCGGCTACCGCGTGCAGCACAACGACGCCCGAGGACCGTTCAAGGGGGGGCTGCGCTACCACCCGCAGGTCGACCTCGACGAGGTGCGATCGCTCGCGGCGCTGATGACGTGGAAGACGGCCGTCGTCGACATCCCCTACGGCGGCGCGAAGGGGGGCGTGGCGGTGGCGCCGCAGGACTGCTCGCTCCGCGAACTGGAGCGGATCACCCGCAAGCTCGTCGACGCACTGCACGACCTGTTCGGACCCGACGTCGACATCCCCGCGCCCGACATGGGCACCACCGCCGACATGATGGCCTGGATCATGAACCATTACGGCCGCTACCACGGCTTCGCGCCCGCCTGCGTAACGGGCAAGCCGGTCGACTACCACGGCATTCCGGGCCGCGAGGAGGCGACAGGCCGGGGCGTCGGGGCGCTCACCCTCAAGCTGCTCAGCCGTGCCGGCCGGAAGATCCCCGGCACGCGGGTCGCCATCCAGGGCTTCGGCAACGTCGGCACCCACGCCGCCAAGTATCTCACCGACGCCGAGTGCCGGATCGTGGCGGTGGGCGACGCGTCGGCGACGTACATGAACGAACGCGGGCTCGACGTGCTCGAACTGCTGCGGCACGTGCGGAGTACCGGCGGCCGGCTCACCGGCTTCTCCGGTGGCGACGCGATCCCGGCCGCCGAGCTGCTCTCGATCGACTGCGACGTGCTGATTCCCGCGGCGCTCGGCGGCGTGATCACCACGGCCAACGTGGCCGCGATCCGGGCGCCGATCATCGTGGAGGCGGCCAACGCCCCGATCGAGCCCGAGGCCGACGATCTCCTCGCGGCCCGCGGCGCGACCGTGCTGCCCGACATCCTCGCGAACGCCGGCGGCGTGACGGCGAGCTGGTTCGAGTGGGTGCAGAACCGCCAGCACTACCAGTGGGGCCTCGACCGCGTCCGAGGAGCTCGACCGGATCCTGGGCCGCGCCTTCGAGGAGGTCTGGCAGCTCTCACAGTCGCGTGGAGTGCCGCTCCGGACGGCGGCCTACATGCTCGGCGTCGGCCGGGTCGCCCGCGCCACCGCCCTCGGCGGCATCGGCTGACGCACAGGCAGCCCGCAGCGCTCACGCGATGGCGGCGCCCCGAGGCACGAACTCAGCGAGGGGCTACCCATGCCCCGACGCCGGCGTATGCCGCCAAGCGAAGCCAGGATGGCGAAGCGCCGGCGGCATCCGAGTGAGAGGATGCCACGACGGCATCCT
>JBJTRH010000209.1:0-14050 GCA_046076065.1 Planctomycetaceae bacterium
CTCCCGCGAGGAGGAGCACGAGCCGCTGATCATGCGGGTCTTCCACCGGCTCTACCGGCCGCTGGCGGCGTTCGCGGTGCACCACCCGGTGGTGATTTCTCTCGCGGCGGCGATGCTCGTGGCCGCCAGCGTGCCCGTGGCCCTGAGGCTCGGCGCGGAGTTCATGCCGCGGCTCGACGAGGGCGACCTGCTGGTGGAGGTCAACCGGCTCCCGAGCGCCACCCTGGAGGACTCGATTCCGCTGACCACGCGGATCGAGGAGGTGCTGGGCGGGTTTCCCGAGGTGAAGACCGTGTTCTGCAAGACGGGGCGGCCCGAGATCGCCAACGACATCATGGGGGTGCAGCAGACCGACGTGTGGGTGATGCTGAAGCCCCGGGCCTCGTGGCCGGCGGGCGTCACGCGGGACGACCTCGTGGAGCGGATGTCGGCCGCCCTCACGTCCGCCGTGCCGGGCGCCAACTTCGGCTTCAGCCAGCCGATCGAGATGCGGGTCGACGAGCTCGTGGCCGGGGTGAAGGCCGACGTCGCCGTGCTCGTCTATGGCGACGACCTCGACACGCTCGGCGGGCTCGGCAAGAGGATCGAAGGCGTGCTCCGCGAAATCCCGGGTGCCGCCGACGTGCGGGCCGACTGGCAGGCGAACGTGCCGACGCTGCGGATCGATGCCCGGCAGGACCAGCTCGCACGGCACGGGATCGACGGCGTGAACGTGATGCAGACCGTGTCGGCGATGGGAGGCATCCAGACCGGCGTGGTCTACGAGGGGCGGCCACGGTTCCCGCTGATCGTCAAGTTTCCGGAGGCCTGGCGGGAGGACGATGATCTCGTGCCGCAGATCCCGGTCGAGACGACGGGTGGGCGGCCGGTTCCGCTGGGCGAGCTCGCCGACATCCGTATCGAGGAGAGCCCTCCCTCGATCGAGCACGAGAACTCGCGCCGCCGCACGTTCGTGTCGGCCAATGTCCGTGGTCGCGACGTGGCCAGCTTCGTGGCCGACGCCCAGCGCCGGATCGCCGCCGAGGTGCCGCTGCCAGCCGGCTATGCGATCGAGTGGGGCGGCGACTTCGAGAACCTCGTCAGTGCCAGCCGGCGGCTGCTCCTGATCACGCCGGTCGTGCTCGGGCTGATCGCCCTCCTGCTCTACACGAGCTTCAAGTCGCTGCGGCTGGCCACGCTGATCTTCTGCGCGGTACCCGTCGCGGCCTCCGGGGGCATCGCGGCCCTCGCCCTGCGGGGCATGCCGTTCTCGATCGCCGCCGGCGTGGGCTTCGTCGCCCTGTTCGGGGTGGCCGTGCTGAACGGGCTCGTCTGGGTGGCCGGGGCCGAACATGCCCGGGAGGGAGGGCTCGCGCCGCGGGAGGCGGCGCTCGTCACGGCCGAGGTCCGCATTCGTCCGGTGCTGATGACGGCGCTCGTCGCGAGCCTCGGCTTCCTGCCGATGGCCCTGGCGACGTCGTCCGGCGCGGAGATCCAGCGGCCGCTCGCCACGGTGGTGATCGGCGGGATCGTCACGAGCACCCTGCTGACGGCGTTCGTGATCCCGGCGATCTACCCGTGGTTCGCCCCACGGCCGAAGCCGCAGTGACCACTCGGCAGCCGGTCTCGACGGCCGGCTGATTGGCGGACGAGCCCGACGATCGCCGCGGCCCACGCCGCGGCCCACATCGACGGTTCGGGGACGGCAGCGACCCCGGCAGCGCCGGCCGGCAGGTTGTAGCCGCCCCGGTCGTAGAGGTCGGTGGACATGAAATCGGCGGCGTCGAGCACGTCCACCACGCCGTCGTAGTTGAAATCACCGTCGCCCCACGTCGCCGCCTGCCCGGTGTTGAACCTGCCGAACGCGAGCACGTTGGCCGCGTCGAGCAGATCGATCTGCCAGTCGAGGTTCGTGTCGCCCGGCGCGGCATAGGCGAACTGCACGGCCCCGGCGCCGAGGTCGAGCCAGCCGACGGTCCGGACGACGCCCCGCGCCGCGTCCGCCGCCACGGCAGTCGACGTGACGCCGTGCGCACCGCTCCATGAACCGTCGCCACGGCCGCCCCGCAGCTGGACCATGAGGTCCGCCGGCGAGAGGCCGGCTGCCACGGTCACGCTTCCGCGGCCGACGTCGATCCTGCCTCCGTCGGCGATGGTCGCCGACGATGCATTGACGACCACGACGCCCTTCGAGGCCAGATCCGTGATCCAGACGTTGGGCCCCGTGGTCTGCAATCCCCACTGCACGTGCCGCGCAGGATCGTTGATGGCGGTCATGCTCACGGAGAACTCGCCGGTCGCGGAGAGCGGCACCTGCGACTCCACCATGGAGCTGTAGTCTGGCGCGAAATCGCGGATGAAGGCCCTCACGGCCCATTTCCCGGAACCGCTGAGGAGCGTGTGCGCGGCGACGGCTCCGCTGAACCGCACGGTCTGCCCCGCGTAGGTGCCGTCGGCCTGCCCGTAGACGTTGGCCTCGATCGTCTTGTTGCCGGCGGCGCCGGGCCGGCCGCTCGGCGTGTACCAGTAGGAGCTGGTGTCGCTCACGACACAGGGAGCGAGCGTCACGCTCGTGCCGCTCGTGAACGTCGCCCGCAGATCCGCCACGGGCCACACCTGCCCCCCGACATAGGCTCCGCCCTTGGCCGGCAGCTCGTAGACGTTCCGGTAGCCATGCGTCATGACCGCCCGGTCGACCGTCAGTGGGATCGCGGCGCCGAAGTCGAGCGATCGCATGCTCACGAGCTGCGGCGCGTCGTTCCGCAAGGCGACGACGCCTCCCGCATCGAGGGTGACGTCGGCGAGCGTCGTCGAGTCCGGGGCGGCGATGGCGAGCGCGGCACCCGCCTTGACGGTGACCGGACTGGCAGTCAGGCCCGAGGCGTTGGCAACGCGGAGCGTGCCCGCCTCGATGGTCGTCGGCGCCGAATAGACGTTGGCGGCGTCGAACACCACCGTGCCGGCGCCGGTCTTCGTGACGGCAGCTGCAGCCGGGATCGAGGGGCGGCCACCGGCTGCCTGGGTCGTCAGGCCGCTGGCGACGTTGAACGTGATCGCCGGGGGCGCCGCCGTGAAGACCCGCACGGAATCGACGAGCATCTGGGAGGGAAACGGCGTGGAGGCGTCCGGCGGCCCCGGGTAGTTGCCCCCCACGGCGAGATTCACGAGCAGCGAGAACGGCTTGTCGAACGGAGCCGGATAGGTGCCTCCCGCGCTCCACCAGCTCGTCTTCGTCGCGTAGAGCACGTCGTCGACGTACCACCGCAGGGCGGGCGACGGCGAGACGTCCCACTCGAGCGCATACGTGTGGAAGTCGGCGATCGACTGCCCGGCCGGCAGTAGCCGCACGCTCTCGCTCGATTCGTTGTTCGGCCAGCTGCCGCCGTAGTGGATCGTGCCGGCCACGCGGGCGGGTTGCTGCCCCCTGGCCTCCATGATGTCGATCTCGCCGGAGGCTGCCCAGCCGCCGTAGGTCTCGGCCTCGGGCAGCATCCAGAACGCGGGCCAAAACCCGCGGCCGACGGGCAGCGCGGCCCGCATCTCGAATCGACCGCCCATCTGGCTGAACAGGCCCTGCGTCTTGAGCCGGGCCGACGTGTAGTTCATCCCGCCGAACGACTCCGCCCGGGCGCGGATTGTCAGCATCCCGTTGCCGACCGAGGCATTCTGCGTGCGGTCGGTGTAGTACTGCCGCTCGTTGTTGCCCCAGCCGATGAGGCCGTACTGCGAGCCCGTCCCGATGTCGTGCGTCCAGAGCGCCGGCTTGATCGCCGTGCCGTCGAACTCGTCCTGCCACGACACGTACGGATAGTCCGCGGCGGCTCCCCGCGCTCGTGTCGTCGTCGTGGCGTTGCCGCCGAGCGCGACGGCCGCGAGGAGGATCAGGCGAATCGGCGAGAGGAATCTGGCGGTGAGCATCGCACCGTCGAGTATACGCAGCACCCGCGGGCAGGACACGGATCCGGTCCGGGCCGGCCCGCCCTCACCGGGCGAGGCGGCGGGTCGCGAGATCATCGCGAATCGTCCGGCATACGCCCTCGGTAAGACCGTAGGCCGAGAACGCGCCGGCGAGGGCGAGCAGGCCCGCGGCCGGAATCAGGCTCATCATCAGCAGGATTCCCTGCCGGGCCGAGTCGGAGAGTTCGACGTTGGCCTGGTAGCCGTAATGATCCAGGAGGAATCCCGCGATCGCCGCGCCGATCCCCATGCCCGCCTTCTGGGCGCAGGTGGTCGCCGAGAAGATGATCCCGGTGGTGCGGGCGCCGAACTTCCATTCCGCGTAGTCGGCCGTGTCGGCGACGAGGGTCCAGTAGAGCGTGGCGTTGATGCCGGCCGCCATCATCGCCAGGAGGTGAAAGGTGAACACCAGCCCGGCCTGGTCGGGGAGCAGGCGGTAGAAGGGGATCGCCGTCAGGGCCACCGCCACCATGCTGGCGATGAACGCCCACTTCTTGCCGATCGCCGCGACGGCGAACCGCGTGAGCATCGCGCCGCCGATCATGGCGAGGCCGCCGAGCAGGAAATAGAGCGGGATCGCCGGAAACCCGCCCAGCAGGCGAACGTCGTCCCAGCCGAGGTAGTTCTTCAAGTAGTAGATGCCGGCGGAACCCCGGACCACGGCCAGGGTGATGTTCACGATCCCCACGAGGAACATCATCAGCCAGTGGGGGTTCGCGAGCAGCGTGCGGACGTCGTCGACGAGCCTCGTCTTCTGCGCCGCAGGCGGCTGGATCCGTTCGCGGGTGGTGGCGAAGCACACGAGGAACAGCGCCACGGCCGCGATGCTGAACACGAGCACCGTGAGTTGCGCGCCGCGGGCCGGGCTGCTCCCGCCGAGGAGGGCGACGAGCGGCAGGAAGCCGGTGTTGGCGATGATCCCACCGACTTGCGCCAGCCCCATCCGGTAGGCGTTGAGGCTCGTCCGCTCGAGCGGATCGTCGGTCATCACCCCGGAGAGCGCGCCATACGGAATGTTGATCGCGGAGTACGTCAGCATCAGCAGGTTGTAGGTCACCCACGCCCAGACGAGCTTCTGCCCGCCGGCCAGGCCAGGCGTCGTGAAGGCGAGCACGAAGACGATCGCCAGCGGCAGGCAGAGCCAGAGCAGCCACGGCCGGAACCGGCCCCACCGGGTCTGCGTGCGATCGGCCACCGCGCCGACGAAGAAGTCGAAGAACCCGTCGGTCGACCGGGCGAACAGCAGCATCGTGCCGGCGGCGGCGGCCGTGATGCCGAAGATGTCCGTGTAGAAGTACATGATGAAGTTCATCATCAGTGCCCACACGAAGTTGCTCGCCGTGTCGCCGAGGCCGTATCCGACCTTCTCGACGAGCGAGAGCCGCATGCCACGGTCAGTGTCGCTCATCGTGCGTCCCTCGCATCGGCCTCGCGTGGCACACCCACCCGGATCGAGGCGATCGTGCCCGTCCGGAGGAATATCTGCCGACATGCCTCGGCCGGCACCACCGTGCCGGCGTGGGCCTCCACGAAGCCGTCGGCGTGGATGAGGGAGATCGTGGCCTCGTCGGCCGGTTCATAGACCACGGGGACCTGGCAGAGCGTGAAGGCGAGGCCGCCGGCGGGAACCGGGAGCCGTCGTTCGATTCCGTGCACGTCGACGTAGTCGAAGTCGCTCCCGTGGCCAAACTCCCCTGCGTCGAGCATCTCGGGGCTGAAGCGGATCCCTCCGCCTTCGATCACGACCCCGAGTTCCACGAGCCTCGCGAGCATCGCCTCCTTGACCTGCCCGGTCATGCCCGGCTGCTGGGCTCCGGCGTGGCGGGGCGTGTGCGAGTAGGCGTCGGTGGGGAAGGCGCCGTACTCCTCCGGCGTCTTGCGGAACCCGAGACCGTCGCGGATGGCTCGGTAGTGGGCCAGCAGCTGGGCTCGCATGGGCGCGGCCGAGCGGGCATGGCACTCCTGCGCCGCGAGTTGCAGCTTGGCCACCATGTGCCAGTAGATGCTTCCCAGTCCCTCGAAGGCGAAGAACGAGCCGCTGCGGCCGGTGAACTCGTCGTGGCGGAACACGTCCTCCCACAGGGCCAGCACGGCCTGCCGCTCGGCGGCCGGGAGCGCTGCCGCGTCGAGCCGCGCGGCAAGGTCGCGGGCGTTGGCGAGATCGGCGTGGAACCGCCCGACGCCCTCGGCATCGACCACCACGAGGTCGGTGGATCCTTTCCGCACGAGGCCGGCAAGCTCCGGACACCGCGTCGCCCAGCCCTCCGGCAGCCGGTTGCGATCGAGGAACGACGGGGGCTGGCGATCGGGCTGGAGCAGATAGCTCTGCTGATCGCCGCGGAACAGGCTGCTCGACCGCAGCGCGTCGAGCAGCCGCAAGGCCTCGGCGTCGGTGAGACAGCCGCTCGAGAGGGCGGCCACCTGCCCTTCCAGCATGAGTTCGAGCCGATGCAGCACGAGCCGCCGGTCGTGGACCTCGAGGCGATTGTAGGAGTGGGCCAGCCCGTCGTCCCGCAGGTTGGCACGGATCGTGGCGTCGACGACATCGCGGGCCGCGGCGAGCATGCTCCGCACTGCCGCCCGCTCGACGGGCCGGGTGCAGTCGGTGCCACCGTTCCGCACCGCGAGGCGATGCCGTTCGCCCAAGCGTCCGAGGGCCTCGAATCGCTCGAACGGCTCGGCGGAGGATCCCGCCGCCAGCGCCTCGTGCAGACCGTCCATCAACTCCGCCACCGGCTCGGTCAGGGTGAACGAGTCCGCGCCGCTCTCGGCGAGCAGGCGATCGACGAACGCCAGGTAGCGGCGCAGGTGGCACACCGTGACCACCGACAGCCCCCAGCCGGCGAGCGCGTTGTTGGCGTCGTTCCATTCGGGCCGCTGCGTGTTGAGCCAGACGCCGCCACCCGGCACGAGGTTCGTGAGCTTCACGAGCATCGGCACGAGGAGCTTCTCCAGAAAGCTCACCAGCCGAGGCTCGCCATCAGCTGCCGCGACCAGGGCCCCGTCGCCGCCGACGGCCGCTCGGCGACGCACGAGCCTCGCGTGCTGCTCGTGATCGAAGCAGATCGAGTGCCGGGGGTCTCGAAGCAGCTCGTCGAAGCCGGCGATGGCGTAGGGCAACTCGACCGACGCGTGCCCCCGGCGGTCGAGATCGCCGGCCAGCGTTCCGGGCCAGAATCGCTCGTGGGCCTCGAGAAGCCGCAGCAGGTACACGATCTGGTGATCGCCCCAGTAGCCGATGTGCGACCACGGATCCGCAGGGTTCTCGACCTCCCAATCGACGCCCTCCCGGGCGATGCGGTAGGGGTTGTAGCCATCGGCCGTCGAGGCATTGAGGAACACCGCGATCATGCCCGGCAGGCAGGCTGGATGGCTGTGCGCGAGCGCCTCCCAGTTCTGGAAGATATCCCGCCAGTTGCCGCTGTAGGACAGGAGGCTTTCCCCCGTGGACGACCGCGTGGCGATCGAGAACCTGTTCCAGGGGCGGCTGGGGTCACCATGGCGACGGCCGAAGCCGATGGGCAGATACTCGCGGCAGAGCCGCTCGAGCTGGGGATCGCCCCGGTCCGCCGCGTGCTGTGGCAGGTCGACGAGATCGATCTCGCCGAGGGTCTCCAGCCACCCTCGATGACGCTCGTGCACGAGGCGGTTCCGCTCGGCGACGAAGCGGGCCACGTCGCCCGCCGGGCAGCGGTGGCCGGCGACCGGAATGCCCCCGCGGAGCACGTTGAAGAGCGTGTTGGAAGCGTGATGGAGCGTCGCGGCCCGATCGGCGGTCTCCTGCAGCCCGTCGCTGGCGGCGACCCGTCGTCGCAGCCCCCGCGTGTCGTCCTCGAGGGCCGTCCGCACCGCCGCGCCGGCGGCATCCGGGTCGGCCAGCCGTCGCCGCAGCGTCACCAGCGCGGCGTGATCCAGGGCCGTGTCCACCACGGACATCCAGGTGATCGATTCGCCCGGCTCGAGCGTGACTTCGTCCTCGACCAGATAGCAGCCGTAGTCGCCCCGCACGTCGCGGACGATCGGGATATCGCTCCCGTCCCGGAACAGCTGGATCGCCGATGCTGCAATCGTGCGTCGCGGAGCGCGATGGCCGACCGACCAGGCAACGGCCGCCCGCAGCGATTCCGCCGGCTCCGGACGATCGGTGATCGCGGCGTTGAGCGCGGAGACGAGGAGCCCCTCACCCGCGAGCAGTTCGTGCCGCATGTAGGCCGCCGCGAGGTAGCTGTAGCGCTCGTAGGTGGCCTGCGTGACGCCCGGGGGCTGCAGGCGGTGCCAGCCGTCGAGGATGCGGACGGTTCGCGTCGTCGACCCGACGTTCTTGACCGCGCAGCGACGGACGAGCCCGAAGGCATCGCACGGTGCCAGCCGCGCCCGGAACCTGAGCCGGAGCCGCTCGTCGAGCTCCTCGAACACCACCTCGGCACCGAGCTGGTGCTTGTGCAGGTGGCGGCGGCGACCATCCGACTTCGCACCCACGAAGGGCTCCCACACGTCGTCGCCGACACGCAGGATCGTGACCGCCCCGCTCGCCGTGGGCGTCGCGAGGATCTTGTCGACCGTCTGGTAGGGAAACACGGCCCAGTCGGGATCCCGCCGGCCGGCCGTGAGCCCGCCGTTGCTGCCCGCGAAGAGCCACGCGTCGCCGTTGCCTACCACGTTCATCAGGAACGGCGGCAGTCGATCGACATCGCGGATGGAGGCGTGGAGTTCGCCGTCGATCCGCGAGAATCCCTGATGGCGCGGCGTCCCGGAATCGGCGTCGACCGTGGCGGACTGGGATGGACGAAGCATCAGACCGTGAACGCGGCGGACAACCCGCCGGCCTCCACAAGGGGTGGAATCATTCGACCCGCGTCGTCGGGACTACCGGCCGCTCACGCTCTGGCCGTCATCACGATGGCCGAGGCAGTTGAACGTCTCGGGATCGATCTCGTAGGAGAGCATGGT
This sequence comes from Planctomycetaceae bacterium, assembly GCA_046076065.1. Taxonomy (GTDB): domain Bacteria; phylum Planctomycetota; class Planctomycetia; order Pirellulales; family UBA1268; genus QWPN01. Next base: position 8,887 of record JBJTRH010000209.1, read on the forward strand.
CACCGACCCGTCGGCGAACACCGCATTCATACCGGCCTGATGCGCGGCGCCAGGGGTGCGGAACGAGGCCTTCGTGCCGGCGATCTGCTGCGGGCCGTCGGGCTGGGGCGGACAGAGGGTGGTGCGGACGGTGTCGAAGTCCCACCCCGACGCCCACCCCTCGTCGTCGTCCTCGTTGTGGGTGCCGGGCTCGTACGGAACCAGGAGCCGCTTTTCGAACACCATCATCGTCTTGCTCGACCCGTCGGTCAGGTTCTGCACGCGGGTCGCCGACGGATAGTCGAGCTGCGTGACGGTGCCGTTTTTGACGAGATAGTTGCCGCGAACCATCACCCCCTTGAAGCCCGTGTATCGGCTCCCCAGGGTGGCCTGCTTCACAGGTGTGAAGTCCATCGTCGACGTGCCGGCACCCCAGAAGCCGTACCCGTTCGAACAGCCGACCGTGGTGGGAATCTCCCCGGCTGCCGCGGTGCCCATCTTGATGGCGCTGTCGAACATCGAGGGATTCTCGGCCCGCGACGGCCCCGGATGCACGGTCGCGTCGTCCATCAGCCAGTAGGTGACCGGCGTGTTGATGCCCTGATTGGACATCCGCTTGCTGTCGGAGTTGACGTACTTCGTCGGCCCGCGGCGCGACGGGCAGAAGTAGGTCGGCACAAGGCTGCCCGCGATCTGCGGCGTGGTGGCGATCGTCTGGATGTTGCCGCCGTCCATGAAGGGAAGAATCTGGAACGCCCAGCAGAGCCCCTGCTTGGGCGGGCTGTTCGGCCGCCCGCCCTGGGAGTAGTCCTCGATCTTGGGATACGGCGTGATGCCGCCCGTGGGGAATGCCTTGGTGACATTCTCGCTCTGGAGGATGGCGAGGCCGATCTGCTTGAGCTGGTTGGAGCACTGCGTGCGCCGAGCCGACTCACGCGCGGCCTGCACCGCGGGCAACAGCAATCCGATCAGCACCGCGATGATGGCGATGACCACCAGCAGTTCGACCAGCGTGAAGCCACGTCGCCCCCCAGCCCTGCCGCTCCGCCGGCCGTGGAAGCAGATGCCGGCAAGCACGCCGGCCACCGCGATCGCCCACGCCCCGGGCTCCGGCACGGCCACCGGGCTGCCGGCTGCTGCGGAGTTGTATGCGCCAGCGTCGAACAGCCCGGTCGCGAAGAACGACGACGCGTCGAGGATGTCGACCAGGCCGTCGTACGTGAAGTCGCCCTGAACCCACGTCGCCGGGGCCCCGGTGTCGTACTTCGCGCCCGCGAAGAAGTTGGCCGCGTCGAGGATGTCGACCTGCCAGTCGATGTTGGTGTCGCCGGGGGCGGCGTAGGCGAAACTCACCGAGCCGTCTCCGTTGTCGAGCCAGCCGATGGCGCGGGGAGCGCCTCGGGCGACATCGGCCGCCACCGCCGTCGACGTGATTCCCGCCGTGCCATTCCACGAGCCGTCGCCGAGCCCGGTGAGAATCGCGGTGAGCATGTCCGCGGGCGAGAGTCCGGCGGCAACGTTGACGAGCCCGTTGCCGACGTCGATCGTGCCCCCTTCGGCGGTCGTCGGCACCGCATTCACGACGACCGTGCCCTTGGAGGGCAGTTCGGTGATCCAGACATCCGGTCCGGTGGTCTGCAGCCCCCACTGCACGTGCCGCGTCGGGTCGTCGATCGCGTCGAGCCGCACCGCGAAGGTGCCCGTGGACGTGATCGGCACCTCGGAATACGAGAACGTGCTGTAGTCCGCGGCGAAGTCGCGAACGAAGGCCTTCACACCAGTTGCCCGAACCGCTCAGGAGCGTGTAGTTCGGAACGGTGCCGCTGAAGCTCACCGTCTTGCCCGCATAGGTGCCGTCAGCCTGCCCATAGACATTCGCCTCCATCCGCTTGGTGCCCGTGGCGCCCGGCTGGCCGCTCGGCGAGTACCAGAACGAACTCGTGTCGCTCACGTAGCACGGTGCCAGCGTCACGCTCGTCCCGCTCGTGAAGTTGGCCCGCAAATCGGGAACGGCCCACGGGCCGCTCACCGTCGGATCGAACGTGCCGGTGGCGATATCGGTGACGTTCATGTAGCCGTTGGTCATGGTGCCGCTGTCCACGCTGAGTGACACGACCGACTTGAGATCGAGCGACTGCACGTTTACGGTCTGGGCCGCCGTCGTGCCGAGGATCATGTCGCCACCGACCGCGACCGTCACCCCGGCCAGATTCGTCGAGCCCGCCGCAGCGATGGCCAAGGCGGCGCCCGAGTTCACCGTCACGGCGCTGGCCGACAGGCCGGCGGAGTTCGCCACGCGAATGGTGCCGCTCTCGATAAGCGTGGGGCCGGTGTAGGAGTTGGTCCCGTTGAACACGATCGTGCCGCCGCCCGTCTTGGTCACGGACGATGCGGTCGTGATCGAGGGATAGCCAGCCTGGGCCTGGGTCCTCGTGGAACCGGTCACCACGTTGAACACGATCGGCGTGGATCCGGTTTCCGTGACGACCCGCACGAACCCGTTCGACGCCATCTTCGTGGGATTCGCGTTCACACCCGACACGCTGAAGCCGTACTGCAGGATCTGCCCCTGATAGAAGGTCAGGTCCGACGCCAACGAGAACGTGCCGACGCTGGTGAGCGGCTGGCGCTCGTAGAGCGAGAGGGAGTAGCCCGTGAGCGGATCGAGAATCTTGATGAAGGCCTCTGCGGTGTAGGCAGAGTTCAGCGAGAACGAGCTGACACTTCCGGAAAACGACGCCGCCGGGATGGAGATCGAGGCGGTTTCGACGTACGTGTTCGCCTCCATCCACTTGTTGCCAAGCGGACCGGGCGTCACGCCGCCGTCGGTGCTGTTCGTCCAAAAGGCCCGGTCGGCGTTGTTGCTGCTCAGTGAGTTGGCGTATTGGTTGTAGTTCGGGAACAGCTCCAGCACGTTGTTGGCGATGTTGGTGCCTGTGCCGCTATTGCTGACGACGACCGTCTTGAGATCGGCGACGCCCCACCCCTGACCGAAGATGTAGCTGCCCTGCCCGCCCGTTGGCGTCTTATTGAAGACATTCATGTATCCCTGCCAGTTGCCAGCCTGCGCCGCCGCCACGTGCACCACCGCCGCCGCGATCATCACCGCGATTCGCATCCGCCTCATCGTCGCCTCCTCGTGCTGAACGATCCGCCTCGCGTCACCGCCTCCCCGGAGGCGGCTCCTCGTCACCGCCGCTTCTTTGTCCCCGTCCCATCGACTCCGCCGCGCCCCGGACCCGCAGCGCCGGGAGCCGCAGCCGTCGTCCCATTCACCTCGAAACTCGTGGGAATCGTGCGGCGGCACGTGGCCCCCTGCTCGCCCCGCGCGATCGATCGCGTGAGCCACAGCGACGCCTCGAGCCCCAAGGCCGAGGCATCCTGGGTCACGGCGGTAAGCCGCGGCCAGACGTGCATCCGCACGTCGCTGTCATCGACGCCAACGACCGAGAGGTCACGCGGCACCACGATCCCCCGCTCCTGCGCCCGTCGCATGATGCCGAGCGCCGTCATGGGGTTGGTGGCGAAGATCGCCGTCGCCGGCTCCTGCATGCCGGTGAAGGAGTCGAGGGCCTGCTCCCCGGCCGAGATGCCGGCCGGGAGCTCCATCACCAGGGCCGGGTCGACTGGAATGCCAGCGCAGTAGAGGGCATCGTCGTAGGCACGCCGCCGGTCTGCGTGGTCGGTATCGGCCACGTTGTGCACCACCAGCCCGATCCGCCGATGCCCCAGGCCGATGAGATGCTCGACGGCCCGACGACTGCTCGGGTAGGAATCCGAGCGGATGAAGTTGACCTTCGGGTCGTCGAACTCGGCGGCGACCACGACGCAGGGGAATCCCTCCTCCGCGATGGCCGTGATCATCGCCCGGTTGTTGCGGAAGCACCGCATCACCACGCCGCGAATGCCTTTCCGCAGGAAAAACTGCGTGAACGTCTCGTCGGCCCGCTTGTCGCGGCGGATGCTGAGCAGTTTGAGGTCGAAGTGATGCTCTTCGAGGCCCCGCATGATGCCGCTGAGCAGGGCCGGCTCAAACGCCCCGTACTCTGAGCGCACCGGCTCGTCGGGGTAGGCGAGCGCGACCACATTCGTGATCCGGCGGCCGACCCGCGGCACGTAGCCCACCTCGTTGATGCAGGCCAGCACCCGCTCGCGGGTCGCCTCGTCCACGTCGGGGTGGTTGTTGAGCACCCGCGACACCGTGGCCGGCGACACCTTAAGCCGCGACGCGATAGCTCGAACGCTTGCCACACCACCCTCCCAGACCGATCGGCAGCAGCGATCGCCGCCGGCCGGAACCCCTGCAGAAACTGTTTCAGGAATAGTACCAAAAAAGCCCGGCGGGTCAAGCGATCCGCCGGGCCCTCTTGGTTTTAGACAGGAGATCCTTACCGGCCACCCCGGCGGCGACGGATGACGCCGGCCACCAGGAGGCCCGCCGCACTGACGGCCCAGGTCGACGGCTCGGGAACGGCGGTCACCGTCACACTGCCCTTGGCGGCAACATCGGTCACCCAGACGTCCGGACCCCGCATCTGGAGGCCGTACTGGACGTGACGGGTTGGATCGTTGATCGTCGCCAGGATGGCCGTGAACTCCCCGGTCGAGGTGATCGGGATCGCCGTCTCGACCACCGACGAGTAATCCGATGCAAAGTCGCGAATGAACGCCTTGAAGGTGTAGTCGGTGTTCGCGTTGGTGCCCGTCTGCAGCGTGAACGCCGACACGTTGCCCTTGAAGGTGATCGTCTGGCCCGAGAGCGTGCCGTCGGCGGGCTGGGCATAGAGGTTGGCCTCCATGATCTTGTTGCCCGTCGCGCCGGGGCCGCCACTGGGCGTGTACCAGTAGGGGTTCGGGTCGCCGATGGTGTTGGGCGTAAAGTTGACCGTCGATGAGTTGGGGAACGTCGCGTTCAAATCAGCGATGCCCCAGCTGCTCCCAAACTGGTAGGCGCCCCCATTTGAGGGGAGATTGAACACGTTCATGTAGCCGTTGGTCATCGTGGCGCTGTCGATCGTCACGTCCACTGCACTCGCCCCGGACGCGACCACCACGCCGAGCGCCATCGCGGCAGCCACCCGAGCCCACATCCCGCGAGTTCCCTTGGAGACCATGTTTTTCACCCTGAAGGAAGATTGAAGCAATCGGCCGCAGACTCTGGAGTGACGCCACTCCCGCCCTGGGG
>JBJTRH010000210.1:0-24710 GCA_046076065.1 Planctomycetaceae bacterium
GTTCGGACGTGCACGTACCAGGTGTGCCGCATGGTGCCCGAGCAGCGGGTCCGCACCTACCAGGTGTGCCGCATGGTCCCCGAGCAGCGGGTCCGGACGTGCACCTACCAGGTGTGCCGGATGGTGCCCGAGGAGCAGGTCCGGACGTGCACCTACCAGGTGTGCAAGATGGTTCCGGAGCAGCGGGTCCGCACCTACCAGGTGTGCAAGATGGTGCCGGAGCAGCGGGTGAAGACCTGCTGTTACAAGGTCTGCCGGATGGTGCCCGAGGAGCAGGTTCGCACCTGCGAATACCGCGTGTGCCATATGGTGCCGGAGCAGCGAGTGAAGACCTGCACGTCGAAGGTCTGCCGGGTGGTCCGCGAGGAGCGGAGCCGGGAGGAGTGCTACAAGGTCTGCACGATGGTCAAGGAGACCCGCACCAAGCAGGTGCCGGTCTGCACCACGCGGCCCGTGCACTACACGAAGACCGTGGAGGTCGTGAAGATGGTGCCGAAGCAGGTTGCCACCACGGTCACCCGCTGCGTGCCGAAGACGGTGATCCGCGAGGTGCCCTGCTGCGAGTGATCGCGGCCGGGTGATCCCCCGCACGGCCCGCAGCCGCGGGTGTGGCGGAAACGACTGGGAAACGGGGCGGCCCGGGCCGAAAGTTCCGGGCCGCCTTCGTTTCCTGCCGTCCGGTCAGTTGGAGGAGGCATCGACGACCTCGCCGCCGTTGCGACTGCCGAGGGCGCGGAAGGCCGTCTGATCGATCGAATAGGAGACCGGGCGAACTGAGCCGTCGGCGAACGCCATGCCAAAGGTGCCTGGGTGGGCACCGCCGAAGAAGCCCTGGCAGCCTGGATTCAGGTCGGGCGGAATTCGCTTGTCTTCCTTCGGCGGATCGGTCGTCCATCGGATGGTGTCCCAGTCGAAACCAACGGTCCATCCCTGATCGTTTTCGCAATAACTGCCGCTGTACTGCGCAGGCCACATGACCCGCTCGCCCGCGAGAAACGTGTTGCTCATGCCGTCTTTCACGTGAGCAGGCCTGACCCGGCCGAGAATGGCGATCACGCCATTGACGGACGTAGCATCGTTGATCCCTGGGCTGCGGTGCGGATACCCGCCTGAACGCTTCCACGCCTCCTCTCGCTGGTCCGAGGTGAGGAGGCTCGCCGCCGTGCCGTCGGCCGATCGCGATCCGCATGACGCCGAGGTACAGATTCCGTTGACTCCCGGATTGACCGATCCGGCACAGCCCGCGTAGTCAGTCGGAGCGATGACTGATGGGCGATCAAGCCCCACGAAGCACCCTGCATGGGAGAATGTGTGCGTGGAGGGGGATCGGCGGGTCGGGCAGGTGATCGTGGGCAAGGCCGACTCGATGACCTTTCTGACAGCGGCGTTACGTGCGGCACCGGTAAGGCCGACGCCCTGGTCGCGGAGCGTCTGCCACTCCATGAACGACAGCAGACTGTAGATCCAGCTGCCTGATTGCATGTCCCCGTACCCGGCATTTGGATCGGGGCCGTTCTGCCAACACCATCCCGCGCTCGGGAACGTGCCGTGCTGTTGGATGTGGGAGTTGGAGGCGAGCGTTATCTGGCGCAGGTTGTTCTGGCAGGATGTCCGTCGGCCCGATTCTCGGGCCGACTGCACCGCAGGCATGAGCAACCCGATTAGCACCGCGATGATCGCGATGACGACAAGCAACTCCACCAAGGTAAAGCCGTTGCGTGAGCTACCGCAGTTCATGACGGAATCACCCCCCAACAAGTGGTGCCTCAAATCAGCGGGGAAGACACGAAGGCCTCCATGGTTTTGCAACCTGACGGTGGCATGGCGTGCTGGGCGCGGCCCGCATGCCTTCCGGAATCCGCAGACCTTGGCCGGCCGCTCGGGCAGTCTTGCCCATGGCCGCCCGAGGGAATCGGCGTTGAATGCGTCGCGGATCGATATTCCCCGAACAGAATCCATCGGGCGTCGATGGCGGGGGGCAAGCAGCAGATGATCGTGGGGCATGCAACCATTCGCCGCGCCGGCGGGTTTCTCGCGAGCGTCGCCGCCGGGGTGGTGCTGCTCTACCTCCGCGATCCGCACTCGTTGCTCGTGCCGACGCTGTACACCGAGGATGGCGTCTGGATGGCGAGGCTCTTCAACGCGGGCTTCTGGCACACGCTGATCCATGCCAAGGGCGGCGAGACGCCCTACTTCGTGACGCTCAACATCCTGCTCCTCCAAGCGGCCAAGACGCTCAACGCCGCGTGCTTCGGTGAGTCGCTCGCCAACCTCCCGAGGTTCGTCTCGGCGCTGGCGATGACGTTCTACGCCACGCTCGCGCTGCTCGTCGTCCGCCTGCTGCGCCGCTGGCTCTCCCCTGCCGCCGGCTGCCTGCTGTGGGCACTCGTCATCTTCATGCCTCTGGGCGGGTCGTCGTTCGAGGTGCTCGGTCGCGTGAGCAACATCGGCTACGGGATGCTCTGCCTCTGCGCATGCCTGCTGGTCTGGCGGCGGACCGCTGATCGCGGCCGCCCGGGGGCGATCATGGCCGCCGACGCGGGCCTCCTTCTCTGCGCGACGACCAACCCGCTCTGCTATCCGGTGATCTTGGCCGACTACGCCTGCCGCGGCTGGCGGCTGTGGACGTCACGGGAGGGAGTGGTCGCGACCGTGCGGCAGAGCGCAGCGGGCCTCAGCGCGGCGGCTCTCGGCACGGTGCTGGCGGCCAGCGTCGTCGCCATGACGCAGCTCGAGCCGCGGCCCACCGAGTACTTGCTCGACGCCCCGGATACGGATGAGCTGATCGAGACCGTCGTGGCCCGGCCGATCCTGTACCCCCTGGCCTTCCCATGGTATCGGCGCCTCGATGAATCGACGGCGGTGGCGGGCTACGCGTCGCTGGCGACCGTCGCCACGCGGCCCGGGCTGACGTGCGTGCTCGACCACTATCGCACCACGCTCCTCGATCGCTACTACTACGGCACCTCACTGGTCGTGGTTGTCGCCGTCTGTGTGGCCGCGTCGGCCGGCCTTCGCGGAGTCGTGCCGGTCCGCCGGCGGGTGGCCGCGGCCGTGCTGGCCACCCTGCTCGTGACCTATGCGTCGCACCTGGGCGATCTCGTCGAGTTCCGAAGCAGCCGCTGGCACGACCCTCCACTCGAGTCGTTCGCGTCGGCAGTCGCATCGGCCGCGGCGGTTGCCCCGGCAGATGCCGACCGAGTGCGGGTGCCGCTCCATCCGCGGCCATGGCGGGCGAGGTTTCCGGCCACGAATGTCCGAGCCACGCTGATGGCCGTCATGCCCGACACCGTGATCCGCTGACCTCCGCGGGCCGCTGCCGCAGGGCGGACCGGTGCGTCACTAGTCTGGGGTCGGCTCCGGCTCGATCGAGGCCGTCATCGAGCCCTTCGACCGGGCGAGGAGGACGTCGGCGCCGAAGGCATGGATCTGGTCGCGCTTCAGCTCGGCGTGCTCGCGGGTGGTGGTCAGCACGATCACCCGGCCGTCGCGATCGACCCGCCGCGCGAGCTGAAACCCACGCTCTCGCGGATGGCCGAACAGCTGCCGCAGCATGGCGATCACGTACTGGTAGGTGTGGTCGTCGTCGTTCCAGAGCACGACGTGGTAGCGGGGCTGCCGTTTGGGCCGGGTCGAATCCTGCGGGGTGACGGAGACGGCTGGCTCGACGTCGGCACTGGCGGAGGCGGGCATCGGTCTGGCACACTCCGGACCCGGAAGCGTTCCCCTGATGAACGCGGATCAGTATAGACGGGCTGGCGTGCCGCATCACGGCGCGTCCACTCCACCCCTTCCCGCCGGAGTCCGCCGTGCTCGACCGCCGCTTCGTCGCCGACAACATCGATCTGGTCGCCGCCAACTGCCGGGCGCGGGGCTCGGGGGCCGACGTGGCGAAATTCGCGACGCTCGACCGGCTCCGCCGGCAGCTGCAGGCCGATGTCGACCGCCTCAACGCGGCCGCCTCGCAGGTGAGCAAGTCGATTGGCAAGGCGGCCGACGCCGCGGAGCGGGAGGCGAAGAAGGCCGAGGGGCGCCGCCTCCGTGAGGAGATTTCGGCGCTCGAGGGGAAGGCGGCCGAGATCGTGGCGGAGGCCGACGCGATCCTCCGGGCGATCCCCAACCTCACCCACCCCGCCGCGCCGGTGGGCGGCGAGGATGCCGCTGTCGAGATCCGCCGCGGATCGCATCCGCCGCGAGCCTTCGACTTCAAGCCGCTCGACCACGTCGAGATCGGTGGCCGCCTGAAGCTTTTCGACTTCGAGGCCGGCGCTCGCGTGGCCGGGCACGGCTTCTACTTCCTCACCAACGACGGCGTGCTGCTCGAACTCGCCCTCCAGCGGTATGCGATCGACCTCCTGATGCGGGAGGGCTTCACGGTGATGACCACGCCCGACCTCGCCCGCGACACGATCCTCGAGGGCACGGGCTTCATGCCCCGCGGGCCCGAGACCCAGATCTACTCGATCAACGATTCCGATCTGTCGCTGATCGCCACCGCCGAGATCACGCTCGGCGGCGCCTACCACGAGCGGATCTTCGAGGCGGCGGAGCTGCCGCTGAAGCTGTGCGGCATCAGCCACTGTTTCCGCACCGAGGCGGGGGCCCATGGGCGGGCCACCCGCGGCCTGTACCGCGTGCACCAGTTCACAAAGGTGGAGATGTTCGCCTTCACGCTCCCCGAGGCGAGCGAGGCGATGCACGAGCATCTGCTCGACCTGGAGTGCCGGATCTTCGACGGCTTGGGGATTCCCTACCGCGTGATCGACACGGCGTCGGGCGACCTCGGCGGGCCGGCCTACCGGAAATTCGACCTCGAGGCCTGGATGCCGGGCCGTGGCGAGGCCGGCGAGTGGGGCGAGGTGACGAGCACCTCCAACTGCACCGACTACCAGTCACGGCGGCTGGCCCTTCGATACCGCACCCCCGGCGAAAAGGGCACGCAGTTCGTCCACACGCTCAACGGCACGGCCGTGGCGATCAGCCGGGCGATCATCGCGATCCTGGAGAACCACCAGAACGCCGACGGCACCATCACGGTGCCGGAGCCGCTTGTGAAGTGGATGGGCAAGACGACGATCGGCGGCTGAATGGCCACGCTGGCCATCGGACCGCAGGATCGCTGCGGGATTACGCCGTCACCCGCGCAAACTGCTTGCGATACTTCGCGGGCGTCATGCCCGTCAGGCTGCTGAAGAGCCGCGTCAGGTGGCTCTGGGACGAGAAGCCGAGGTCGACCGCCACCCCGGTGAGCGGCTCGCGGTGGTCTCGCAGCAGCCGCAGCGCTGCCTCCAGCCGCCGCCGATTGACAAATCGATGCAGGCTCAGGCCCGTGCAGGCCCGGAACTTCCTGGCGAAATGACTCGGCGAGAGCCCGACGCGAACGGCCAACTCGCTCAACGACGATCCGATCCGCAGATGGGCGTCGACATGCTCGGTGAGCGATGCGATCGTCCTCGAGTCGAATGTGCTCTCGTCGTCGTGCCAGTCGGGCATGCCGCCTCCCGAGAACTCGACGAGTCGGAGCACCAGTCGCCTGGCGTGCGCATCAGTCGCCCCATCACGGCTGGAGTCCCTGTACCGACCGCCATCGACGAGGTGCCTCATGCAGTTGGTGAGGATGACGTCATTCGAGGCCAGGATTCGACGGCATGTTGGACGCGGGTCGAACTCTTCCCTGCGGAGATAGGTCTCCAGGTGCTGCCGTGGCAGGAGGAGTACCTGTGAGACGAAGTTCGGGGACATGACCGTGACGAACGTGCGGTGCTCGTCGTCCGCCGGCTGGAAGTGCACGGCACCGGCGTCTTCGCTCCAACGGGTCTCGCTGCCGCCACGAATGCAGCGGATGTCGTGGTGGCCGCTCGCAGTCAGGCTGATCGTGTGGCAGGCGCCCTGCATGCCGACGACCAACGGATTCCGCGCGGCGTCGGCAGCGACGCTGAAGTGCAGCCATGCGAGATGCGGGAACCGTGACAGCCTCGCCCCGTCCATCTGGCCCCCATGCCGCGCGTTGAAATCCCTTTACAAATTATCGGCCGGGGGGGGGGGGATTTTGCTCTCGATGGCGATTGGTGATCGTATCGTGAAAATCTCGCAGTGACGAAAAGAGCGGACCGCTCGAATCCTGTTCAGTGCACCTCCGCCGAGGATCTCTCGGCGTCACACGGAAACACGGAGATCGGTCATGCCGAAGACCATCGCTCTGGTTCATGCAACATCGACCATCGTTGCGCTCGCCGGGATCAGGGCGGACATCGCAGAGTTCGACCGGGGCGAAGTGAACGCGTTCGACAGCCTCGACGCCATCGCCGAGACACACCGGGGGAAGGTCGGTCGCTACCCAGAGCAGGCACGCCGAAACCGCAATGCGGCCTAGGGCTCAAGAGCGAGGGGCGGCGGCTCACCAGCGGAGGCCGAACTTCTCGCCCTGCGACTGGCCGCTGCCGGTGCCGCCTTTGAGCGGCATGTTCCGCTTCTTCACCACCGGCGGCGGCGCTTCGGGCTCGTCGGCTTCGGGTTCCTCTCCGACGGGCTGCTCCTTCGCCGCGGGAGCAGGCGCGAGCGCCTTGATCGAGAGCGAGAGCCGCTGCTCGTCGGGATCGACCGCGATCACCCGGCACTCCACCTGCTGCCCCTCGCGGGCCACGTCGGCCACGCTGCGAATCCGACGCGTGGCGAGTTCCGAGATGTGCACGAGCCCCTCGACGCCGGGCTCCAGCTTCACGAAGGCGCCGAACTGCGCGATCCTGCTCACCACGCCCTTCACGGTCGCGCCCACGTGATACTTGTCGCCGGCCCGCTTCCACGGGCTCTCGATCAGGTCGCGGGCCGAGAGGCCGATCTTGCCGGTGTCATGGTCGATCTTCTTGACCACCACGCGGACCTTGTCGCCCGCCTTGAGCACGTCGGCCGCGCTCGCCACGCGGTCCCACGAGAGCTCGCTCACGTGGATCAGTCCCTCGACGCCGTTGCCGATGTCGACGAAAGCCCCGAACTCGCGGACCGAGCGGACGATGCCGTCGAGCTCCGCGCCCGGCTCGAGCGTCTCGAGCATCTTGGCCTTCGCGTCGGCGGCGAGCTTCTCGATGACGGCCCGCCGGGAGAGCACGAGTCGCCGCGCCTCGGGCACGATCTCGGTGACCAGGCTCTCGAGCGTCTGGCCGACCACCTCTTCGAGGTTCTCGATCCGCCAGGTGCTGACCAGGCTCGCCGGCATGAAGCCGCGGAGGCCGGCCACCTCGCACTCGAGGCCGCCCTTGTTGGCGGCCGTCACGCGGGCCTCGACCACCATGCCAGCCTGGATCTGCGACCAGTCTTCGATCGCCACAGCCCGGTTGGCCAGGGCGACGTCGTAGAGGTTGTCGTCGTCGTTGCGGCCGCCGACCGACACCTCGATCGATTCGCCGACGGCGGGTAGGTCGATACCCGCCTCGAGGAGGCCGGCAAGCTTCATGGCGCCCTGGCGACGGCCGCCGAGATCGACGAAGGCGGTGTCCGGGCCGATCGAGAGCACGGTCGCCATCAGCCGGCTGCCCGGATCGATCTGCGCCTCGGCCTTCGCCGACACACCGGCGGCGAGCAGGTCGTCGACGGCCACGCCCTCGAGCGCCGCCTCGAAGTCGGCCTCGAGATCGTCGTCGAGACCGGCGCGAATGTTGGGTACGGCCACGCGGCGGGCCGGCGGAAGCATATCGGTGAAAGAGCGCGGCCGATCATCTCGGCGACGCCCGCGGCGGCTTCCGCCCTCGCGAGGCGGTTGGCCCGCGGTGGGCGTGGTGTCGGCCGGACCGGTAGCGTCAGCCGTCGCGCCCGCGGAGGCGGTTAAACCCGCGGGAGCCGCCGTCGGCACAGTCGACGCACCGGTGTCGCCCTGCGACGCGAGGGCCGGCGTGGCAGCGGCGGGCGCGATGAACTGAATCTTCGGAGCGAGCGACGGCGGCGCGACGCCGGGCCGTTGCGTGCCGATCGGAATCCGCCGCGGCGCGGAGGAAACCTCGGATTCGGCTGCGCCATCCGCGGGAGCCGAAGGCTGCGAGGGCGAAGGGTCGGGAGTGGTGGTCATCGAGCCCGAGCGACAGCCTGGAGACACGAACGAAGAAAAGCGAATGCGGGAAACAGGACTTGAACCTGCACGGTATTACTACCACCAGGCCCTCAACCTGGCGCGTCTGCCAATTCCGCCATTCCCGCGGCGTGAAGTGATGCGGCAGGACGTTCTATACCCGACCGCACCGAAGCAACGTCATTCTCGACCGGTTTCGCGGTCAGTCAAGCGGCCGCGAGGAAACCGGGCTCGGCCGCAGTCGGCGGGCAACGAAGCCCTCCGCTCCGGAGCGGATCGCGATGATCGCGGCGAACGTCGCCAGCGTCCATGCGGCGTCCCCCAGCGGCATCCACCGGTAAAACGGCAGAGCTGCGGCGAAGCACGTGGCGAGCCCCGCGGCCGTGTGAGGGTAGTCGGACGTGCATGCCCAGTGCGCGAGATTGGTGGTCGCGAAGAACACGAGCGAACTCGCCAGGCTGCCGCCCAGCACCGCCAGCCAGCGCGGGCGATCGCGGCCGAGCAGTCCCCAACCGCCCAGCAGCACGGGCCAGGAGGTGGCGGCATAGACGGCCGCCGCCACACCCAGATTGCCGTAGGCGGGAAGCGCGAGGTTGCTGATCGCGAGCGCCGCCAGGGGCACGCTCGCGGCCACGAGCGGATTGCGGAACAGGAATCCAGCCGCCAGTGCCACGGCCGCCAGCGGCGTCGCATGCCAGAGCGGTTCGCCGTTCCACGAGGGCTGCCACAGCCTGCCGGCGACGGCGACGGCAACGAGCAGCAGCCACGCGGCCACGCTGGTCATCTCTCGGGCGGGCTTCACCATGACCACTGCTTCCTCCCTGGGCAGGCCGGACCGTGGGCCGCTGTGGCCCCGGAAAACTGCCGATACACTAGCGGTTTTGGCCCTCCAAGCAAGCGAAACGGACGGAACCACCCGGAATGCCCGCGAGCGGACGCGATCTGAACACGCTGGCCGTCGAGCGGGCCGACGACGGGTTCGTCGTGTTCACCTTCACCGTGCCCGGGCATCGGCAGAATGTCCTCACCCGCCAGGTGCTCGACGACCTCGCCCGGGCGGTCGACGGCCTGGCCAACAAGGCCGTCCGCGGCCTGATCGTCCGCTCGGGACGTCCCGGAAGCTTTTTCGCCGGCGCCGATCTGGCCCGCCTCGCCGAACTCGCCACCCTCGACGAGGCGGCGATCGCCGACCTCTGCGACCGGGGTAAGGCGGTGTTGGCGCGACTGTCGTCGGGTGTGCCGACTGCGGCCATCGTCGACGGGACCTGCCTCGGTGGCGGCCTGGAACTCGCCCTCGCCTGCGACCTGCGGGTGGCCACGACCGACCGGCACACGTCGCTCGGGCTGCCGGAAGTGAAGCTCGGCCTCCTCCCCGGCTGGGGCGGCACCGTCCGGCTGGCCCGGCTGATCGGTCCCGGTCCGGCGGTGGAACTGGCCGCGGGGGGCGAGCCGCTCGCCGGTGAGGCCGCGCTCGCTGCCGGGCTTGTCGACGCCTGCGTGCCGGCCGCCGCAGCCCTCGAATCAGCCCGGCGATTGCTCGCACTGCACGCCGCTGATGGCCGGATCACCGCCCGCCGTCGTCGTCTGGCGGAGCCTGTCGCCATCGACCCGGTCGAGCGCGAGTTTCTCGAGGCCACGTCCGCGGCGGTGATCCTCGGCCGTACGGGCGGCCACTATCCGGCTCCGCCCGCGATCCTGCGCACGATCCTCGCCGGCGCCGCCGAAGACGCCGCGACGGCGGCGCAGCTGGAGTCGCAGGCGTTCGCCAGGCTGGCGAAGACGCCCGTCGCCAGGAACCTCCTGCGGGTGTTCGCGATCGGTGAGCGGAACCGCCGCGACGACGGTGTCGACACGGCGGCCGACGCGGCCGCCGCGCTGGCTCTGCCGGCCGTCGTCGGAGGCGGGATCATGGGAGCCGGCATCGTCGCCAGCCATCTCCGCGCCGGCTTCACCGTCACGCTGGTGGATGCCAATCCCGAGGCGCTCGCGGCCGGGGTGCCCGGCATCCTCGAGGAGGCCGCGTGGGATCGTGCCGCGAAGCGAACCGACGAGGCCCGGGCGGTCGAACTCGCGGGGCGGCTGCGAACGGCCACCGGCCTGGCCGCGGTCGCCGGCGTTGACATCGTGATGGAGAGCGTGACCGAGCGGCCCGACGTGAAGCAGCAGGTGCTCGGCGAGATCGAGCGGGCCGTGGCCGATGCCGCCGTGATCACCACCAACACCTCCACCAATCCGATCGGCCGTCTGGCCGCCGGCCTCCGCGACCCGTCCCGCTTCTGCGGGCTCCACTTCTTCAATCCCGTGAGGCGGATGACGCTCGTCGAGGTGGTTCGCGGCCCCGCCACCAGCGACGCCACCGTGGCCCGGGTCGTGGCCCATGCGAAGCGGCTCGGCAAGGTTCCCGTCGTGGTCAACGACAGCCCCGGGTTCCTCGTCAACCGGATCCTGATGCCCTACCTGCACGAAGCGGGCGAACTGCTTCGCGAGGGCGTGTCGGCGGAGCGGATCGACCGGGCGGCGCGGGGGTTTGGCATGCCGTTGGGCCCGATCGAGCTCTACGACATGGTCGGGCTCGACACCGCCTTCTACGCGGGGCTCGTGCTCAGCGCCGCCTACGGCGACCGGATCGAGGCCTCGCCGGTGATTCCGGCGCTCGTCAAGGCGGGGCTCCTCGGCCGCAAGACGGCCACCGGCTTCTATCGCTACTCCGAGCCCGGTCCGCATGGGCGGATCGTGGGCCGCGAGGACCGCGCCACCGCGATCGTCGCCCGCTACGCCCACCCGCCCCGCGAGACGAGCGACCGCGCGATCGTCGACCGGCTCTTCCTGCCGATGCTGCTCGAGGCCCTGCGGACGCTCGACGAGCGGATCGTCCGTGATGCGGCCGACGTCGACCTCGCGGTGATCCACGCCCTCGGGTTTCCGGCGTTTCGCGGCGGCGTGCTGGCCTGGGGCGATGCGCTCGGCGCTGCGGAAGTGGTGCGGCGGCTCGAGCCGCTCGCCGACCTCGGGCCACGGATGCAGCCCACCGAGCGGCTGCGCGGCCACGCGGCCTCGGGGCGTTCCTTCACTGCCTGATGCGACCCCACCGGATCGCCTGATGACGCCATGAGCAGCCACTCCCCCTCCACCCGCCGCGATCCCGCGACCACGCCGGTCGTCGTCGCCTGCTGCCGCACGGCCATCGGCCGCGCGCATGCCGCGAAGGGCATCTTTCGGCACGTCCGCGGCGACGAGCTCGCGGCGGCGGTCGTGCGGGGCGTGGTCGATCGCAGCGGTGTCGACCCCGCCACGATCGACGACATCGTGCTCGGCGCCACGCAGCAGCGAGGCGAGCTCGGCGGCAACGTCGCCCGCACGGTGGCCCTCCTCGCCGACCTGCCGTTCACGACGGCGGCCACCACCGTCAACCGCCTCTGCGGCTCGTCGCTCCAGGCACTCGCCCAGGCGTGCCACGCGATCGTGGCCGGCGCGGCCGACGTGCAGATCGTGGCGGGCGTGGAGCACATGCACCACCTGCCGATGGAATCGGCGGTCGACATCCATCCCCGGGCACTCGCCCGCACGAGCCGAGGCATGCTCTCGATGGGCCTCACCGCCGAGCATCTCGCGGCGGCCCACGGCATTTCGCGGTGCCGGCAGGAGGAGTTCGCCCTCGACAGCCACCGCAAGGCGGCGCGGGCGGCGGCGGCCGGCCTATTCGCCGACGAGATCGTGCCGGTGTGCGGCCACGACGAGTCGGGGGCCGTGGCCGAGGCCCGTCGCGATCAGTCGATCCGCGACGACACGAGCCTGGAAGCGATGGCGGCGCTAGAGCCGGCGTTCCTGCCAGCGTTGGGCTCGATCACCGCGGCGACCAGCGCGCCCCTGAGCGACGGGGCCGCGGCGCTGCTCGTGATGTCGGAGGCCGAGGCGGGCCGGCAGGGGCTCGAACCCGTGGCCCGCGTGGTGGCCACGTCGGTGGTCGGCGTGCCGCCCGCGGCGATGGGCACCGGGCCGATCCCCGCCGTTCGGCGGCTCCTGGCCCGCGGCGCCGCGCGGGGCCTCGGCCTGGCCGACATCGACCTCGTGGAGCTCAACGAGGCGTTCGCCGCGCAGGCGATCCACTGCATCGACGAACTCGGCCTCGATCCCGCGCGGGTCAACGTCCGTGGCGGCTCGCTCGCCATCGGTCATCCGCTCGGGGCCAGCGGCGCGAGGATCGCCACCACGCTCCTCCACGCCCTTCGCGCCGGTGATGGCCGCTACGGACTGGCCGCGATGTGCATCGGCCTCGGCCAGGGGATCGCCGTGCTCCTCGAGCGGAGCGGCCCATGACATCGCCCAGGGCCGCGATCCGCAGCGATTTGCCGCCGGCCGCCGCGTCCCCCGCGACCCTCGTGGGGCTGCTCGACGCGCTCGTCCGCGACGCCTTCGAGCGGACTGCGATCGTCGACGGCCTCGCGGTGGCGGAGCGCGACGCGGAGCCGCGGTCGTGGACGTGGGGCGAGCTCGCCGCCGCCGCAGTGCATCTGGCGGGCCGGTTCGACGCCGCAGGATTCCGCCGCGGTGATCGCGTCGCGCACGTGGGGCCGCACGGGCCCGACTGGCTGCTCGTCGATCTCGCGTGCCTGCTCGCCGGCGTGGTCCACGTGCCGCTGCATGCCGATGCGTCCCGCCGTGAGCTCGTCGAGCAGCTCGCCTGGCTCGAGCCTCGCGGGATCGTGGTCTCGGGGGGAGTTGCGGCCTTCTCGCCCCGCGATGCCGCCGGCAGTCCTGTACTCGAGGTCGGCGAGACGGGGCTTCGCAGCGCCGTGTGGCGACGGCTCGCGGCCGACCCCGCCGAGGTCCGGGCCCACGTGGCGCGGTGCGCGGAGGGGGTCGATCCCGACGGCTGCTGCACGATCCTGCTGTCCTCGGGCACCACCGGCAGGCCGCACGGCGTGATGCATTCGCAGCGCACGCTCGCGGCCAACGCCGTGGCGGCCTCGGCCGTGTTCCTCGACGATCCGCGAGACGTGCGGCTCTCGTGGCTGCCGCTGAGCCACTCGCTGGCCCGCACCGGCGACCTCGGCACTGCGCTCGTTCGTGGCGGCTGCCTCAACATGGTCCACGACCGCACGCGGGTGCTCGACGCCTGCGCCGCCCTGCCGCCGACGGTGATTCTCGGAGTGCCCGCGTTCTTCGAGCGGCTCGAACGGGGAGCGGCGAGCGGGCGGATCGCGGACCTCGCCACCGCTCTCGGCGGCGAAGTGCGGGTGTGCATCTCGGGCGGTGCGCCCCTACGCCGCCGAACGGCCGAGTTCTTCGCCGCGCGGGGGCTCCCGCTCATCGATGGCTACGGGCTCGCGGAGGCCGGGCCCGTGGTGGCGCTGGCCAGCCCGCGGTCTGCGCGGATCGGCACCGTGGGGCCGCCCGTGCCGGGCGTCGAGGTGCGGATCGACGAGCGTCCCGCCACCCGGGGGCAGCTGCTGGTGCGGACGCCCGCGCGGGCGATCGGCATCGTCCCGGCACCCGGAGCGGCGGGGGCGGCGACCGTCGGCGACGAGTGGCTGGAGACCGGCGACCTCGCCACGATCGAGGGCGACGGCCAACTCCGCATCGGCGGGCGGCTCGGCGACACGCTCGTGCTCGCCACCGGCGTGAAGGTGCCGGCGGCGGCGATCGAGGCGGCGCTCGCCGAGGATGACGCGGTGGCGCAGGTGTGCGTCGTGGCGGCCGGCCTGCGGCGGCCTGCGGCGGTGGTGGTGCCGGAGCCTGCGACCCTCCGCGCCGCCATCAGGCGGATGGGCCTCACGGTCGTCAGCCGGCGGCAGGCGGTGCGGCATCCGCGGGTCGTGGCCTGGCTCGCCAGCCGCCTCGCGCGGCGGCAGGCGGGACTGCCGAAGTCGTGGCGGGTTCGCGATCTCGTGATCGCGGATCGGCCGTTCGACGTCGCCCGTGGGGAGACGACCGCCTCGCTGAAGCCGCGGCGCGCGGTGATCGAGCAGACCTTCCTCGACCGAATCCGCCGTCTCGACCATGGGGCCCACGGCAACCGCGATCATGCCGCGGAAAGCCCCATGCCCGGGCGACGTGGATCGTGGATCGGCGACGCCCTGTGGACCGGCGGCGACGGCGGCTTTGCGGCCGCCGCCGCGCGGGCATCCGAGCCACTCGCCGACCGGATCGAGGCCGTGCTCGAGCGGACCGAGGCGGAGATCGACCGGCTCCGCGCCGCGGGCAGGCTCTACGAGCCGGTGGTCGGCGAGCATCTGCGAGCACCCCTGTCCGATGCACCGCCGCCGCCGTTCGGCGTGTTCTCGGCGGATGCGGAGCAGGTGCTCGGCGAGACGGGCCTCTGGGGGCTGGCCGTGCCCGAGCCGCAGGGCGGGGCAGGCGCTACCACGCTCGACATCGCGCGGGCCATCACCCGGCTCGCCGCCAGCGTGCCGACCGCGGCCGGCCTGCTCGCGGTGCATACCTCGATCGGCGCCGTCTCGGCCGTCGTGGGCTTCGGGTCCGAGGAACAGCGGGCCCGGCTCCTTCCGGGCCTCGCCGCCGGCCGGCCGCTCTCGATCTTCGGCGCCACCGAGCCCGATGCCGGCTGCGATCTAGCGCGGGTGGCGACGCGGCTCGACGAGAGGGACGGCCGGCTGCTCCTCTCCGGCACGAAGATGTTCATCACCGGCGCGACCCACGGCCGGCTCGTGAAGCTGCTCGCCGTGCGGGGCGGAAAGCCGGTGGTCGTGCTCGCCCGACTGCCTGCCGCCGACACGGAGACCTTTCAGCTGCGGCACTACGATCTGCACCCGCTGCGGCACGCCCACAACGCGGCGCTTGAGTTCCGCGGATTCGAGATCGATCCCCGCGACGTGCTCGAGCCCGGTGGCGATGGCGATGCGATGCGGATCGTGTGGCACGGCCTCAACCGCGGCCGGGTTACGCTCGCGGCCCAGGCCGCCGGCACGCTCCGCCTGCTGGCGGCGCATGCCTGCGACCACGCCGCCCGACGGGTCACGTGGGGCAAGCCGATCGCGTCTCGCCAGCTCGTCCAGCTGCGGCTCGGCCGGATCGCCGCCGCGACGGTGGCCTGCGACGCGCTCGCCGCGTGGGCCGCGGCTGCCATCGACGCCGGCCAGAGCGGGGAGTGGGAGGCGATCACCGCGAAGGTGCTGGCGAGCCACTGCGTTCGCGACGCCGCGATCGACGCCCTTGGCGTGCACGGCGGGCGGGCCTTTCTCGTCGGGCATCCGCTCGGCGACTCCCTCCACGACCACTTCGCCGTGTCGGTGTACGAAGGCGAGAGCGACCTTCTCGGGCTGGCGCTCTTCAAGGGCCTGTCGAGGCACCATCCGCTTGCGGCCCTGCGCGACGCGGCGGCCTGGCGACGCGGCGGCGAGTGGCTGGCCTGGCGGGCCTCCATGGCCGCCCGACCCGGCGGCACCGATGCCGCGATTCTCGATGCGCGGCTCCGCGGCCACGCCCGGCGTGCCCGCCGCGGCCTGGGGCGACTGGCCCTCGCCATCGATCGGGCCATCCGCCGGCATGGCCGTGCGCTGGCCGACCGGCAGGTCGAGGTGGGGTTCCTGTCGGCGGCGGTCCGGGAGGCGGTGAGCGTGCTGGCCGTGGCCCACCATGCCGACGCGTCGGGCGACGAGTCATGCCTCGCCCCGGCCGACGCGTGGTGCCGGCTCGCCCTCGCCCGAGCTGCGGGCCGGCTGCCGGGGCCGGATGCCCTCGCCTCGGCCGCCGCCGCGGGCCGCCGCTGATCACTCGCTGCGGACGAGCGCCGGCAGCCAGCTGCAGAGGTACCAGCCCCGCGGCGTCGTGAGCTCCGCGATGGCCGCGAGGTCGACCCGGCCGCGGGCCGACGTGCCGCCGAGCACCTCGTCGAGCAGTCCCTTGGGCTTGGAGTACTTCACGACCCGTGCCGTCTTGTCGGTGAGGCCAGCAAGTTCCACCGCCCGGTCGACCGCGTCCTCGAGAAAGCCGAGCCGATCCACGAGGCCCGCCTCCAGCGCCTGCCGCGCCGTGAACACCTGCCCGGTGGCCACGCGGTCGACCGCCGCGTCGTCGAGCTTCGGCCGCCCCGCCTTCACGATCTCCTTGAAGCGGCGGAACATGTCGTCGACCAGCTCCTGGAGAAGCTTCCGCTCCTTCTCGGCGAGCTCCGGCGTGCGATCCTTCGTGGGGCTGAGCATCTCCTTCATCGGTCCGCTGGTGATCGAGTCGTCGCGGACGTCGTACTTCCGCAGCGCCTGCGAGATGTCGAAGTGCGGGATGATCACGCCGATCGACCCCGTGAGCGTGGCCGGTTCCGCGAAGATCACGTCGTCGGCCCCGCGATTGGCCATGGCCACGTAGTAGCCGCCGCTGGCGGCGATGCCCCCCATGCTCACCACCACGGGGATGTCGCGCTTCTCGACGAGCTTCGCGAGCCGGTGGTGGATCTCGTCGCTGCCGCTCACCGTGCCGCCGGGCGAATCGACCCGGAGCACGATCGCCTTGACGGCGTCATCCTCCTCCACGTGGTCGAGCTGGGCGCGGATGAAGCCGTCGCCGCCGAGGATTGCCCCGGTCACGCTCACGATCGCAACCTTGTCGCCCGCGGTCTTCGAGAGCGAGTGCCACTTCTCGACGATCTGCTCGTCGCGCTGGAAATACTGCTGAAAGGCACCGGCGCTGCCGAGGGCGGAGAGCACGGCGATGCCCGCCACGATCCAGCCGGCGCGGCCGAGCCATCGGCTCCACGGGTTGGCGTGCTCGAGAATCACCCGGGTGGGCGGTTGGCGGGACTCGATCTGCATGACGGCTTCCGGCACGGGGAACGACGGCTCCGATGACACGAGGCTGATTGTACGCCGGCGCCGACGATCCCGGAGGTTGCCAGTTTGCGATGCGGACCGCTACCTTGGCAGGCTCCGCCGCGGCCACCGATACGTTCACAGTTCCCGGTCGCAGCTCCCGCCCTTTCGCCCGGAGTGCCGCCACGTGTTCGTCTGCGTCAGCACGGAGTGCCTTCCCGACATGCCGCTCGCCGCCGCGATGGAGCGGCTGGCCGAGCTCGAGTTCACGGCAGTGGAACTCGACGTGCACGAGCACGGCGGGCACCTGCAGCCGGCCGCGGTGGCGGCGAATCCAGAGGCGGCGATCGCCCAGTGCAGCGACCTGCAGCGGCTGCGGCCGGTGGCCGTGTCGTTCGCCGCCGCCGAGACGCCCGAGATGTACGACCACTTCACGGCCTGCTGTCGCCTGGCGAAGTCGCTCGGCGTGGTAACGATGGTCGTGGAATCGTCGGAGCAGGGCACGCCCTTCAACGGCGAGATCGACCGGCTCCGGCGGCTGGTGTCGATCGCGTCGGGGCTCGGCGGCATCGTGGCGGTGAAGACGTCCGCCGGCCGGATGACGCAGGATGCGGAGACGACCGCCTCGCTGTGCCGCAACGTGTCCGGCCTGGGGGTCGCGCTCGACCCCAGCCACTTCATCTACGGCCAGAAGAAGCCCGCCTCCTGGGAGCCGATTCTGAAGTACGTGGCCCACGTGCACCTGCGGGACACGAAGCCCGACGCCTTCCAGGTGCGGATCGGTCAGGGCAACGTCGAATACGGCAAGCTCGTCGCCCAGCTTCAGCGGGTCGGCTACGCCCGAGCCCTGTGCGCGCACATGCCGCCGATCGAGGGTGTCGACCAGCTCGCCGAGCTGCGGAAGATGCGGCTCACGCTCGAGACGTACCTGTAGGGGTGGCTCAGGGCTGCCCACGCCCCATCGCCGGACGTTCGAGGATGCCATCGTGGCATCCTCTCACTCGGATGCCGCCGGCGCTTCGCCATCGTGGCTGCGCTTGGCGGCATACGCCGGCTCTCGGGGCGTGGGCAGCCCTTCGCTGAGTTCGGGCTCGCGCTTCAGGAAGCCGGCACCGGGTCAGCGGACGGTGCCGGTGGCTTCGGCGCGGCTGGCCATCTCCGCATAGTTGCGGGACTGCTGATCGTCGCCCTGCTCGGCGTACATCGTGGCGAGGTTGCCGTACGGCACGGCGAGCGCCCGCTCGTCGAGCTGGCTCTTGTCGACGGCGGCCACCATCAGGTCCACGCCGCGGCGGCTGAGCGTGACCGCATCCTCGCGGCGAGCCACCTGCCAGTACGAGATCGCCATGCTGACGTACGACTCGCCGAGCCGGCCGAGTTCGCCGTCGCGCTCGAAGCGGTCGTTGTCGTTCCAGAGCGGAATCGCCCGGTCGAACCAGGTCACGGCGGTGGCGTGGTCGCCCCGCTGCAGGCTGTGCATGATCCCGATGCGGAACATCAGGTCGCCCACGTTCTTCCGTTCGGATGCCGTGAGCTCCCGCTGCTCCGCGCCCCGCTCCAGATAGGCGGCCGTGAGGGTGGCGTTGTCGAGCATGTCGGTGGCGTCGCCGCGTTTCTGGGCGGCGGCGAGCGCGTCGGCGAGGCCCTGTCCGACCTCCCAGTCGATCTGTCGCCGACGCCAGGGATCGGGCACGGTGGCTCCCATGCGGTCGCGGAGCTCGAGCAGCCGCTTGACCCACGGCAGCTGTTCGACCGCCTCGGTCGTGCCGGCGGCCACGGCCAGGGCGCCGCGGCAGAGCTGCAGCTCGAGCTGCTGCCGCTCCTGCTCCTCGCCCTTGAACTCCGCGACGATCGTCTCGGCGCGGCCGAGCCACTTGGGAATCACGCGGCTCTTCTGCTGCCAGGTGCCCTTCGCGATCGCCAGCGCGGTGCCCGCGTGGGCGTCGAGCATCACCTCACGAGCCGCGGCTTGCACCGCCGTCGACCGCTTGGTGAGCAGCGGGGAGGCGCGGCGGATGGCCTCGCCGAACTGGTCGACGGCCTTCTGGAAATCGGGGTTCCTGCGGGCGAGCTCGATCCTCCCGGCGAGGCGGGACGCCTGCGCCATGACCAGCGGCGAGGTGTCGGCCAGCGCGCTCACGCGGTCGAGCACGGCCCGCGCGTCGTCGGGGCGGTCGAGGGCCAGGAGCACGCCGGCGTGCTTGAGCCTCGTCCAGGCATCGTCGGGGTCGAGCCGCGACGCCGTCTCGGCGAGCTTGAGCGCCTGCCGCCACTTGCCCTGCTCGCTCGTCATGGCGAGCAGCAGCCGATGGGCCCGCACGTGCTGCGGATCGATCTGGATCGCGTACTGCAGGTCGGCCACCGCGTAGGCCGAGCAGCGGTCGATCTCTCCCTCGGCGCGAAGCACGAAGGAATCGGGGTCGAGCGGCTCGATCAGGATCGCCGTGGCGTCGCGGGTGCCGGGCGCGATGCTCAGGATCACGCCCCGCTCCGCATACACCTCGCCGATGTCGACGCCCTGGTCGTCGCGAACCGCGACGGTCCGCAGGTCGGCGATCTCGAGCTGACGGGCCAGATCGGCCACGGGCACGGGTTCGGTCAGCTTGATCGAGATCGCCGAGACCACGTCGTCCTGAAACAGCACCTCGACGCGTTCGAAGGGCTCGATCGCCCAGGCCGTGCCCGCCGCACCATCCTCGCGGCTGAAGGCCTCGCCGGGGCCCCAGTCGGCCTCGACCTGCTTCCGCGTCGTCCTGCCCGGCAGCGCACCGCGGAAGCTGGCCGGATCGATCGAGAGCGTGGGCATCTCGTCCGGCGTCATGGCGACCGGCGCGGTCACGGGGGCGTCGGCTTGGGTGGTGGCGGGCTCGGCTGCGGGGGCATCGACGGCAGGCTCCGCGGCCACCGTCGGCTTGGGAAGCGTGGCCACGCGTTCGGTGATCCAACGCCGAAACCCGCCGGCTTCCACGGCTGCGGCCGGCTTCACGGCACCGGCCGAGGGCGAGAGCGTGCTCGGGGCGGCCACGGGCACGACGCCGCTCCAGTCGCCAACCGCCTGGGTGGGGGCTTCGGCCGTCGCCCGCCGAACAGGCGGTTCGGCCAGATCCGGCAGATCGGAGCCGTGGCCGTCGTCACCCATCGATTCGATCCACCCGGGGAGCCGCATCAGCGTCCGCGGCGGCGTGGCCTCTGGTTCCCCCGCGCGGGCGGTGGGCAGCATCGCCAGGCCTGCGATCACGAGCATCCGGTGCGACACGAGTCTCCGCAGCATGGCCACGAGATGATCTCCTGAGACGATGACGATGCGAGCGACAACCGGGGATCCCCGGCGAATGGAGGCGGGAGGGTAGGAAAGGCCGATCCGCGGGTCCAGACCAGCGAGGCCGAGGAAACGTGGATTTGCCCGTGTGAGCCAGCCTTCCCAGAGTGACGCCGCTCCTGCCCCCGCCGTCGATTACTA
This sequence comes from Planctomycetaceae bacterium, assembly GCA_046076065.1. GTDB lineage: Bacteria > Planctomycetota > Planctomycetia > Pirellulales > UBA1268 > QWPN01. The sequence continues at coordinate 20,285 of JBJTRH010000210.1, forward strand.
TGGCACCGTTCGCCCGAGAGGTGATGCGTTCGTGACTCCCCTCCGCCCCTCAGCCGTCGTCATCGGAGCGGGACTGGCAGGGCTCGTCGCGGCCGACGAGTTCGCCCGCCGCGACATGGACGTGACCGTCGTCGCCCCGGGCGGGCGCTCGGGTGGCGTGCTGGGAACCGTGCGCGACGCCGGCTGGCTGGTGGAACGTTCGGCCGACTGCTTCCTCGCAGCCCGACCCGAGGGGGTCGCCCTGGCGACGCGGCTCGGGCTGGATCACGAGCTGATCGGCGTGGAGCCCGTCGCGCGGCGGGCCCTCGTGTGGCACGCCGGCCGAACGCTGCCGGTGCCCTCCGGATTCAGGCTGATTGCGCCGGGCCGGCTCTGGCCGCTCCTCGCGAGCCCGCTGCTGTCGCCTGCGGGACGCGCCCGCCTGTTCTGGGAGCGCTTCGTTCCGCCGCGACCGGCCCACGCCGGCGACGACGAGTCGCTCGAGTCGTTCGCGGTCCGCCGACTTGGCCGCGAGGCGTTCGAGCGGCTCGTGCAGCCGCTGGCCGCGGGCATCTGGACCGCCGACCCGGCCCGGTTGAGCATGGCGGCCGCGTGTCCCGACTTCCTCGCGATGGAACGCGACCATGGCAGTCTCTGGGCGGGCGAGCGACGGCGGCTCGCGCGGTCGATCGCCCCCGATGCCTCGGGAGCCCGCTACGGCCAGTTCGTCACGCTTGCCGGCGGCATGGAGACGCTGCCGCGGCGACTGGCCGAGGATCTCCATCGGCGGGGCGTGCGGTCTCTCGAGGGAACCGCGTCGTCCGTCGTTCGCTCCGCAGCCGGCGGCTGGCAGGTCGCGGGCGACTGGGGCGGCCCGCTTCCCGCGGATGCCGTCGTCGTCGCGACACCCGCAGCCGCGGCATCACGACTGCTCGCCACGCTCGACGCGACCCTCGCGGGCGACCTCGCGGCCATCGAGTATGCGGGATCGTGCATCGTCTCGCTGGGGTTCGCCCGAGAGCAGGTCGCGCACCCGCTCGATGCGGCCGGCGTGGTGATCCCGCGGTCTGCGGGCCGCCGGATCCTCGCGGTGAGTTTCTCGAGTTCGAAGTTTCCCGGTCGGGCACCGCCTGGATGCGTGCTGATGCGGGTGTTCATCGGCGGCGCCCTCGACCCCGAGGCCACGGCCATGCCGGACGACGCGCTCGTGATCCGCGCCCGCGACGAGGTCGGCGAGATCCTGGGTGCGAGGGGCGAGCCGCAGCTGACCCGCGTCGAGCGCTGGGATCGCGCCATGCCGCAGTACCACGTCGGCCACGTCGCGCGGGTGGCCCGCATCGAGGCGGCCGTGGGCCGTCATCCCGGCCTGGCCCTCGCGGGCGCCGCCTACGAGGGAGTGGGCATCCCACAGGTCATCGCCTCGGGCCAGAAGGCCGCCGTTCGCTGCCTGGAGCCAAGTGGGCCCGCGTGACACGCGGGGCTCGAGAGCTTCCGGGAAGGCCCGCCGGCAAGTTGGGAACAGGCGACCGTGCCGGAAGGCATGGTCGCCGCTACGCCCGCGATGATCGGCGGCCCGTCCGATCCATCGCGGGCACGGTAACGCGGGCGAAGCGCCGCGTTGCCGTTACTTCTTGCCCGCCTTCGCTCCGGCAGCCGGCTTGGCAGCCGCGCCCTCGGCGGCCTCGTCCTTCTTGACCTTCTTCTTCTTCATCGCGAGCTTCTGCACGCGGACCTTCGGCAGGCCCAGCGGGCTGCGGCCCTCGGTCCAGCGCTCCTGCTCCTTGAGCTTGGCGATCCGCTCGGCACGGCTGAGCACGCCTCGGGCGCTCGACGAGCCCTTGCGCACCCGGAGGCTCTTGTCCATCGTCATGGCAGTGGTCCTGGATCTGTCGGAGGGAGGGCCACGGCGGGCATCCGTCCGCCCGTGGAGCCCACGAAAATACGGTGAAAAACCGCACACTTCAAGGGCGTGGCGGGCCGCCGCGGCGCCGCGGCCCATTCAGGCCTTCACGCCCGCGATCGCGGTCAGGAATCGGCCCATCGACTCCGGCCGGCCGTCGGGGTCGGCCGCCAGGCAGGCCATGACGGCCGTGGCGAGCTGCGGCGGGATCTCCGGCCACGCCTCGCGGATGTCGTCGGGGGGCGTGTCGTGGGCCATGGCAGCCTTGCCGGTCTTGCCCTTGGGCCACGGCGCGCGACCCGTACAGATCTCGTAGGCGGTGATCCCGAAGGAGAAGACGTCGAGCCGCTTGTCGGCCTGCCGCCGCCGCACGACCTCGGGCGCCATGTAGTTCGGGGTGCCGACCCGATTCCCGGGCTGCAGGAAGGCCGGCTTGTCGGGCACAGTGAGGCCGAAGTCGATCAACACGAGCCGGCCGGTGGCGGGCTCGAGGATGAAGTTCCGAGGGCAGATGTCGCGGTGCACGAAGCCTGCGTCATGCACGGCCTTGATCGCCGTGGCGGCCTGCGTGACGAGGTCGATCTTCTCCGCCGGCGAGAACGCCTTCTTGGCGGCGATCAGGTTGTGCAGAAGTGCCCCATCGACGAACTCCTGCAGTATGAAGGGATCGCCGGTCGTGGCCGTGCCCCACTCCCGGATCTTCACGATGTTGGGGCCGGTGATCTGCTTGCCGATCTCGCCCTCGCTCGGCTTGCCGAGCGACCTGTAGCGGCCCTCGACAGGGGCGGCCTTGGCGGCGTCGACCACCTTGAGGCCGAGGATCTCCCCGGTCTTCAGGTCACGGACCTTGTAGAAGGTCGACATGGTACCGGAAGTGCTCTCCCGCATCCGCTCGAACCGCGTCCACAGGTCGACCCTGCCTCCGGCGAAGAGCCCGCTGAAGAAACTGCCCAGCCCCATGCCGCGTGCCTTCGCCCTCTCAGTGCTGCTTCAGGGCCGCAAGTTCCGCGTGCGCGGCGGCCAGGTCCTTCTCGAGTCGCGGCACCTCCGCCGGATCATCGGGCTGCTTCTTGGCTCCCGCCAGCAGCTGCTGGAGCTTCGCGATCTTCTGCTGGAGCACCTCGATCCGCTTCTTGTCCTTCTTGTCCATTGGAACCCTCCCCGGTTTCGCGCGTCGATCGCTGGTCCTGTTCGGAGGCTGCTGGCCGCTCAGCCGACACCCCCGATGAGAACGTCGGATTCGGACCCACGTGGAGCTGTCGCATCCAGCTGCTGATCATCACCACCGCCACGGCCAGGCCGATCGTCACGGTGAGCCACGTGGCGCGGTCGTTGCGGATCCACTGCGTGCCCCGACCCCGCCCCGCGAGCCCGCTGGCGAAGAAGAACACGAGCATCGCGAGCAGGAACTTGATCCCGAAGAGCGCGTGGTAGCCGGTCTGCCGCATCCACTCGCCACCGCCCCAGTCTTCCTCGCGGACGCGGGCGTTGAAGAGCAGGAAGTTCGCCAGGCCGCTTGCGAGCAGAAGCGTGATCGCCCCCATCACCCACGGCATCCAGCTACGGCGGATTCGGTCGTGGATGCCGTCGCGGGTGGTCTCGTCGAGTTGCTGGAGGGCCGGCAGCAAGCCGAACCGGGCGAACACGAGGCCGCCCACCGCCACGCAGGCGGCGAGCACGTGGGCCCAGCGGAGGGCGAGCAGAGTGGGGTCCATGGGATACGAACTTTCCGGGTGAAGATCGACTCGATGAGCAGAGCCTACCCGATGGTACAGTGCGACTCCATGGACGACCTCGACGACACGGACTTCGCCGACCCCGAACTCCTGCCCGGAGGCCGGCCTCACGAACGCTGGATGCGGCTGGCGCTCGACGAGGCCCGGGCGGCCGCTGCCGAGGACGAGGTGCCCGTGGGGGCGATCGTGGTGGCGGGAGGCCGCGTGATCGCCTCGGGCCACAACCAGCGGGAGCAGCTCAACGATCCGACGGCCCATGCGGAGATGATCGCGCTCACCCAGGCCGCCGCGGCGCTCGGCTCGTGGCGGCTGGAGGGCTGCGTGCTCTACGTCACCCTCGAGCCGTGCCCGATGTGCGCCGGCGCGATCCTCCAGGCCAGGGTGCCGATGGTGGTGTGGGGGGCCGCCGACCCGAAGGCCGGTGCGGTGACCACGCTCTACCGCCTTTTCGACGACGCCCGGCTCAACCATCGAGTCGAGCACGTGGGCGGCGTGCTGGCCGACGAGTGCGGCCGGATCCTCACCGACTTCTTCCGCGGCAAGCGGTCGACCTGAGGGGAAAATTTCTTGGCCGCCGGTGGTCACAGGCATGAACTCAGCGAGGGGCTGCCCGTGCCCCGCGAGCCGGCGTATGACGCCAAACGAAGCCACGATGGCGGAGTGCCGGCGGCATCCGAGTGAACCGAGGCCACGAAGGCCGAGGTGAACGTCCGGCGACGGGGCACGGGCTATCCCGAGCGGTACCGTTTGACCCCGCGGCCTCGCTACAGCACGTCGTCGGCCGTGCCCTGGCGGACGACCTTCCCGGCCG
>JBJTRH010000211.1:0-2048 GCA_046076065.1 Planctomycetaceae bacterium
TCGAGCGGCTCCACGCCGAGCGGGTCGCGGGCCGAGGCGCTCTTGCAGCGGCGTGCCATCACTTCTTCAGCTTCAGGATGCTGACGCCGTTGGCCGTCTGGACTTTCGCCGTCGCATTCACGATCGCGCGTCCGCCGATGATGGCCACCGGATTCGCCTTGCTCGGCTCGGCGGGCCACGTGGCGAAGGCGAACTGATAAACGCCCTTGCCGCGGTTGGCGGTGGCGATGCGAATCTGGCCGATGCTCGAGCCGACCGTGGACGACGAGCCGATGCGGACATTCTTCCCCACCGAGGCCAGGGCGTTGACCGTGAAGGCTCCGGCCTGCCGCAGCGAGGGCAGGCCCTGTGGCAGCGAGAGCGTGCCGCCGACCGAGAGGCTGCCGAGTGTCTGCAGGGCCGGCGTGTTCAGCGTGGCGTCGCCGCCGGCGGAGACGGTGCCGAGTGTGGTAGCGGTCGTCGAGGCGATCGACACACCTCCGTCGGCCGTCACGTTTCCAAAACTCGCCATCGCTCCCGACAAGTCGAGGCTCGCCATTCCGACCGGTGCGTCGACCACCAGGTCGCCCACCGACGACCCAGTGAGCGCGAGTTTCACCGTCGCACCGCCCGGGGCGTTGCGGAAGGCGAGCCCGGCGATGGCCGAGGTCGTGGAAAAGGAGAGGTCGTGTGCACGGCCACCGAGGAGCGAGATCGCCCCGATCGACGGGGCCGCTGCCCGCGATCCGACGGCTCGACTCCGCAGGACGACTGGCTGGCCTGCCACGATGAACACGGCGCCAAGCGTGCTGCCCGTGATCGAGATCGCCCCGATGCCGGTCCAGGCGTAGAACGTCGAGGTCAGGATCGCGTAGCCGCGAGCGGTGGGCGAGAGCACCACGTTGACCGCGCCGATGGCGCCGCTGCGAGCGGTAAAGGTCGATGTCGCGATCGCGTTGATGCCGTTCTCGGCCGCATTCGTGAGGCGGACATCGATGAAGCCGATGCCGGCGCCGCCGACGATCGCGCCCGTCACCGCGGATGCGTTGCGGCCCGGCACACGGACGTCGAATCCGGCGACGTTCCCGGGCACGTCGTTGACGAGCTGCCAGTCGAAGTCGGCCTCGAAGACCGAGCCCGTGACGCCGCTGCCGATCGAGTTGACCGAAATCGTGCCGATGCCTGCCGCGGCGGTGAACGACGAGAGCGTGATCCCGGCGGGCACGAGCGTCCAGTTCAGGGTGCGGCCGCTCGTGACGACGATGTTGCCGATCGTCGAGGTGAACAGGTTCTGATCGGGGTCGAGCACGACGCCCTGGATGGAGGCGTCGAAGACGCTGCCCACGATTCCGGATCCGCTCGCCGTGACCACGTTGATGTCGCCGATGCCGCCGGCCGCTCCCGCGGAGAAGGTGCTCCGCGCGATGCCGCTTCCCGACACGAGCTGGTCGGCGTTGTTGCTCACCGTGATCGCGCCGATGCGGCCCATGTTGTCGAAGTTGCCGAAGCCGTCGTACACGGCCGTGCGGGCCCGGAACGTGGAAGCCACGATGCCGTCGCCGCCCTCGACGGTCTGGATCCGCACGGTCACGGGGCCGACCATGGCGGCGGTGAAGGTCGACGACACGATCCCCGATGAATCGACGAGGTTGCGGCCGGCGGCCACGACCGTGATGCCTGCGATCGTGCCGGTGGCCTCGCCGGGCCGGTCCGGAGACGGGGCGGGCTCGTAGTCGCCGTCGGTATCAGCCGCGAAGATCGACTGCAGGATCCCGGTCCCGCCCTTCGTGCGCACCGTGACCTGGCCGATGTCGCCGATCGCGGAGAATGTCGTGCCCACGATCCCGTTCGAGAGCCGGCTCGTGCCGTTCGCGCTGGCGGTGATCCGCCCGAAGCTCCCCCTGGGGTCGCGGTCGAGGAAGGGGTTGACGGGATCGTCGTAGAAGATCCGGCCAGGGGCGGTGAAGATCGCGTTCTCGATCGCATTCCCACCCTTCTCGGCGACGACGGTGATGTCGCCGAAGTTGCCCCGTGACTGGAACTCGCCACCGCTGATGGCCGCGGCATTG
>JBJTRH010000212.1:0-17657 GCA_046076065.1 Planctomycetaceae bacterium
GCATCCGAGTGAGAGGATGCCACGATGGCATCCTCGAACGTCCGGCGATGGGGTACGGGCAGCCCCGAGCCTCGCGTTGAGCCGGCCCCACGTCCGCATCGTTCACGCGATTGCGGCTTCCCGGTGTTCGAGCCGCGCGGGACCCAGCCCGCATCGCTTACGCGATTGCGGCTTCCTGGGGAGCGCACGTTGGACCGCGGAGCGCACTCGTCACTCGGCCGGCGGTGCCGAGGCCGGCTCCTCCGGCGGTGCGTCTGCCGGAGTCGGCGGCACGAGCGCCGCGGCCACGCCGCGGGCGGCGGCCAGGCCCTCGTCGTCGAGCTTGCCCTTCGGGGCCCGGGCCTCGACCGTGACTAGCCTCCCCGCCACGACCACCGCCACGCAGGAGCGCTCGATCGGCTGCTTCAGCCCGCCGACCTTCGCGGTTCCCGGCGCGGTCCACGCCACGCCGAGGCGGTCGCCGAGCTTCACGGCCGTGGGCTTCTTCAAGAGCGTGCTCCGGCCGTCGCGTGAGAACGTCGCGGCGAGATCCTGCGTCACGGCCGCCACGAAGTCGCCGTGGTTGTCGGTCGTGACGTCCGTGAGCCCGTCGGGGGCGTCGGCGGCCGTGACCACGATCGCCGGGAACGTCTTCTGCTGGCCGGGCGTGTAGCGGACGAGGTAGTCGTCCGACCGCGGTGAGCGGCTCCAGCCGAGCGGGGAGCGAACGCACAAGCGGCCGCCGTCGACCGTGATCGCCGACTCGGGGTCGATCGGCCCGAGCGTCACCGCGACGGCCTTGCGGGCGGCCGGCGGCGCGGAGGCCGACGAGCACCCGCCTCCACCGGCGAGCACGGCCGCGAGGACGATCAGGACCCACGCGGCACCCTGGCTCCGCGAGTCCGAATCCCGCCGCGGCGTGCTGCCGATGCGGCCGCTCACTCGCTGATCGCCTCCTTGACGAGCTGCACGAAGTGATGGGCCCGCGACGAGCCGACCAGCTCCAGCACCTTCTTCTCGGCAGCCTTCTTGTCGGCATACTCGAACAGCGCGAGCCTCTTCATGCCCGAGTTGAAGACGCCCCAGTAGGCCTTCATCCGGGCCTCCTTGGCGACCTTCTTGCGAGACGGCTTCTTCTCGCCGGCCTTCTTCGGCTCCTTGGCCTTCTTTTCCTTCGGGGCCTTCTCCTTGGCCGCCTTCTCCTTCGAGCCGGCCTTCGTCTTGCCGCGGGCTTCCGCAGCGTCGGCCTGGGCCCGCAGTTCCTTGCGATTCACGACTTTCCGCGCCATGGCTCCGTCGCCGTCCTTCCGTCAGTGGGGGAGTGCGTTCACGAGGCCGGAGTATAGCGTTTCAGGAAGCCCACGGAGGGGAGACTTATACTGTCGGCCACGATGCCGACCGCCGCTGCCGACCTGCCGCTCGCCTCCCCGTTCGCCTCCTACCGGGGCCTCGACGACACCCTGCTCGCGGAGCGGATCGAGGCCGTCCGCCGGCGGATGGGCTCGCGGCTGGTGATCCTCGGGCACCACTACCAGCAGGACGGCGTGATCGCCCACGCCGACTTCCAGGGCGACAGCCTCCAGCTCTCCCAGTCGGCCGCCGGTCGCGACGACTGCGAGGCGATCGCGTTCTGCGGCGTGCACTTCATGGCCGAGACGGCCGATATCGTGGCCAACACCCCCGCCAAGGTGGCGGCTCGGGGCGGCCGGGTGACGGTCGTGCTGCCCGACATGGCGGCCGGCTGCTCGATGGCCGACATGGCCGCGATCGACCAGGTGGAGGACGCCTGGGCCGACCTCGGCCGGGTGATCGACACGGCCGAGATCACGCCGGTGACCTACATCAACTCGGCGGCGAGCCTCAAGGCGTTCTGCGGCCGGCATGGCGGCATCGTCTGCACGTCGAGCAATGCCCGCGCCGTGCTCGACTGGGCCTTCGCCCGGACGAAGCGGGTGCTCTTCTTCCCCGACCAGCACCTCGGCCGCAACACCGCCCGGGCGATGGGCGTGCCGCTCGACGAGATGGCCCTCTGGAATCCGCACGACCCGGCGCTCGGCGGCAACCCGCGGGAGCGGATCGAGCGGGCCCGCGTGATCCTCTGGCAGGGTCACTGCAGCGTGCACGCGATGTTCCGCCCCGAGCACGTCGACGCCGTGCGGGCCACGCTGCCGGGCGTGAAGGTGCTCGTGCACCCGGAGTGCTCGATGGAGGTGGTCGACAAGGCCGACCTCGTGGGCTCGACGAGCTACATCCTCCGTCAGGTCGAGCAGGCCCCGCCGGGGACCGTGTGGGCGATCGGCACGGAGCTGCACCTCGTCAAGCGGCTGGAGAAGAGCCATCCGGAGCAGACGATCCGGTTCCTGTCGCCGGTGGTCTGCATGTGCGCCACGATGTATCGCATCGACCTGGCCCACCTCTGCTGGAGCCTCGAGCACCTCGAGCGGGGCCGGCCCGTCAACGTGATCCGCGTCGACGACGAGACGGCACGGTGGGCGCTCACGGCACTCGAGCGGATGCTCGCGCTGCGGTGAGGCCGCTGGCGCGGGCCGCTCAGGGCCGCGGCGGCGGATGCCGCTCGAGAATCGTCCGGAGGCGGGCCAGCACGTCGGGCTCCTCGAGGGCCAGGTTCCGAGATTCGAGCGGATCCGCCTCGTAGTCGTAGAGTTCGTAGTCCACCGACGAGCCGGGATCGTTCCAGTTCCGCCATTCGACCAGCCGGTGGCGTTCGGTGCGGATGGCACGGCCGAGCTTCCGCTTCGGATAGGCGTGGTAGGCGTGGTCGCGCACGCGGGCCTCTGGGTCGCGGAGCACGGGCACGAGGCTCGTGCCGTCGAGCGGCTGGGGGGCGACGGGTGGCGGCAGGCCCGCGAGCTCGGCGAGGGTCGGGAAGAGGTCGACGCTCTCGGCCGGCTGCCGGGTCGCGGTGCCGGGGGTGGTCACGCCCGGCGCGCGAATGAGCAGCGGAATCCGATTCGCCTGCTCGTAGTTCGTGTGCTTCGTCCAGATGCCGAGGTCGCCGAGATGGAATCCGTGGTCGCCCCACACGACGACGACGGTGCTCTCGTCGAGCTCCAGGCGGTCGAGCGCGCCGAGCACCTTGCCGATCTGGTCATCGACGAAGCTGACGCTCGCGTAGTAGCCGTGGACGAGCCGGCGGGCCAGTTCGGGCTCGATCGCCGTGGCCTCGGGCACCGGGGCGTAGTTCGTGATCTCCCCGCCGCGCTTGCCGGCCACCGCCGGGGCGCCGTCCGGCAGACGCTGCCGCTCGGCGTGGGGCAGCCGGGCGGGATCGTGGAGATCCCAGAAGCGTTTCGGGGCGGCGAAGGGCAGGTGGGGGCGGGCGAATCCGGCCACGATCAGAAACGGCGTCGCGGACTGCCGTCGCCGGTCCGCGGCGGCCTCGAGGCGGCGGATGGTCTCTGCCGCCACCCGCCCGTCGGCGTAGGCCTCGTCGGGCACGTCGGCCGCTTCGAAGGCCGGGCCGCGCGGCAGCGAGCGGATGTCGTCGACGTGGAGGTTCTCGAACAGCGCCTCCTCGCGGGTGGGCGGGTCGCTCCGATCCCGCCGCCGCGTGGCGTATTCGATGACCTTCTCGGGGAAGTGCGGCACCGAGAACGACGCCGGATCGCCGGTGTTGCCGTGGCCGACGTGGAACACCTTGCCGAGCGACTCGGTGCGATAGCCGTGGCCGGCGAAGTGCTGCGGCAGGGTGACGGCGTCGGGCCACGCGTCGCGTAGCCGGCTCCCGAGCGACATCAGGCCGGTCGACGTCGAGTGTGATCCGAGCATCAGGCAGAAGCGCGACGGGGCACAGACGGCCTGGTTGCAGTAGGCGAGATCGAACCGCAGGCTGCGGGCCGCGAAGCGGTCGAGGTGGGGCGTGCGGGCCGCCGGGTCGCCGTAGCAGCCGAGCGCGGGCTTGAGGTCGTCGACGAGGATCAGCAGCACATTGGGCCGCTCCGCCGAGGCCGGTCCCCAGCCGCACGCCGCGACCACGGCGACGAGCAGCCCGATGCGTGTCCTGCCGCGATGCCAGCGGTGGCGCATGGAGGCTCCGGGGCCGGCGGACGTGCGTCAGCCTTCAGCGGCCATCTCGTCGAGGAGGCTCTCGATCCGCGCGAACACGTCGGCCATCTGGTCGGCGTCGGGCAGGAGCGTGACCCGGAAGTGGTCGCGGTAGGGAACGTTGAAGCTCGAGCCCGGGGCCACGAGCACGTGCTTCCGCTCCAGGAGCGCCAGTGCGAACGCCTGGTCGTCGAAGGCGGCGAGCCCGCCGGGCAGCCGCTCGGCGTGCACGCGGACGAAGGCATACATCGCGCCCTCCGGCGGCACCACCGACAGCCAGCGGCTTCCGGCCACCGCGCCGAGCATCGCCGCCCGCGTGGCATGCAGCCGCCCGCCCGGCCGGGTGAGGTCGAAGATCGACTGGTGGCCGCCGAGGGCGGTCTGCACCGCGAACTGGCCGGGCACGTTCGAGCACAGCCGCAGGCTGGCCAGCAGCTCCACCGCCTGGAGGTAGTCGCGGGCGTGCTCCCGTTCACCCGAGAACACGAGCCAGCCCACCCGCAGGCCGCAGGCGCGATAGACCTTGCTGAGCCCCGAGAACGTGAGGCAGAGCGTCTTCCTCACGAGCGTGGCGAGCGGCACGAACTCCGCGCCCTCGTAGAGCATCTCGTCGTAGATCTCGTCGGCGCAGAGCACGAGATGCCGCCGCTCGGCGATGCCGGCGAGCGCCGCGAGCACCTCGCTGGGATAGACCGCGCCGTTGGGGTTGTTGGGATTGATCACCACCAGGGCCCGCGTGCGTTCGGTGACGAGCGCCTCGATCTCGGCGGGATCGGGCACGAAGCCCCGCTCGGGCCGGCAGGGGTAGTGCACCGCCTTGGCGCCGTGGATCACGACGCTGGCCGTCCAGAGCGGATAGTCGGGGCTCGGCACGAGCACCTCGTCACCCGGGTTCAGCAGCGCCCGCATGGCGATCATGATCAGCTCGCTGACGCCGTTGCCGATGAACACGTCGTCGGCGGTGACGTCCATCACGCCCCGGTTCTGCTGCTGCATCACCACGGCCTCGCGGGCCGGGAAGATCCCCTTCTGGTGCGAGTAGGGGTCGGCCTGGTGGAGGTTCTCGACGATCGCCACCCGCATCGATCCGGGCATCCGAAAGCCGAACGCCCCTGGATTGCCAATGTTGAGTTTCACGATCTCGTGCCCCTCCCGCTCGAGCTGCTCGGCGCGGCGGGCGAGGGCGCCCCGGATCTCGTACCTGACGTCGTGCAGGTGCTCGGAGGCGCGGAGGGGGCGAAGTGTCATGGCATGATCCTCGAAGCGGGCCATCCTACACGGCGACCCGCGGTGGTTGGGGGTCAGCCGCCGAGGGCGGCGGTGAGTCGTGGCCACGGCATCGGCAGCCAGGGCACGGCGGCCGCGAGCGTGGTCGGCACGCGGACGGTGTCGTGCCCGTGCCGGGGCAGGGCATCGGCGTCCTCCGTCGCCCGCTCGACGGCCTGGCTGAGCCGCTCGAGCCAGTCCGGCACCTCGACCCCGGACCCGCTGGCCAGTCCGAGCATGGCCAGCGACCGCTGCTCGAGGGCTGCCCCGGCGCCGGCCGGCGCGCCGGTGAGCAGCTCCGTCACCGCCGGCTCGACGAGCGCCTCGAGCTCGTCCTGCTCGAGCATCGCGGTGAACGGGCGGCGCACGCGGTCGCCGATGCTGGCGAGCTTCACGCTCCAGTGCCCCTCGAGGTGGTCGAGCCGCGTCACGAGGCCGCCGGCGGTGTCGCGGGTCTCCTCGCGGAGCCGTTCCCGCCAGGCCTCCGCGGCGGCGGCGGCGCCGCGCCGGGCGAGCACGCGATGCGCCATCGTCACCGGCCGGAGCGTCCATGCGATGCGGTCGTGCTCGGCCTTCACGCGGAGGTAGTCGAGCAGGATGTGGAGGCACTCGCCGCGGTCCGACTGCGTCGTCGTCGAGTTCCAGTCGCGATACTCGGCGTGGTTCTCCGCCACGCTCTCGAGCACCAGCCGGAGCCGCGACACCGCCTGCTTCACCGGAAGCACCCCGGACCGCAGGTCCTCGAGCAGCCGCTCCGGCCGCCGGCCCGCGGGCAGGGCGTCGTCGGCGTCGCTGCGGTCGAGCAGCTCGTCGATCCAGTGGCCCACGCCTCCGCGGAGGATACCGCGGAGCGACGACGGCGAGAGCACGTGCTGCGTGAACAGGCCCGCGCCGTAGCGCTCCACGAACTCCCGCGTGGCCGCGAACGAGCGGTCGTCCCGCAACCGCTCGAGCACCGACAGCCGCAGCTGCCGGGCGTGGGTGAGCCAGGTCTCCAGGAGCCTCGGCACCAGGAGCGCCAGGCCGTCGAGGATGCGGGCAGTCCGCGCGGCCTCGTCGCCGCCGTCGCCTTCGGCGCTCTCCACGATCCGCTCCACCAGCGCCGTCGTGGCGGCCTCGAACACCCGGTCGAACTCGCTGACGCTCGCCCCGCCCGCGGGCCGCCGGCTCTCGAGCGACTTCGCGAGCTGCACGACGGCGATCGTCTCGCTCACCAGACCGACGCGGGGCAGGCAGGTGGCCATCCGCTCCAGGAGCCGCTCGCGGCCCCGGGCCCGCACGACGCGATCCGGACGTCCACCCCGCGCGAGCGGCACGTAAAGCACCGGCCGGCCCACGAGCCGCTCGCAGACCGTGCGGCAGTGCTCCGCGGCGGCGGCGGCGTCGCCCCGGATGAAGGCTGCGAACAGCCGGCCGATGACGCCGGTCGAGCGGCTCGTGTCGGCCGCGAACGCCTGCCGTGCCGAGAGCAGCCAGCGCGTTTCGCCCGCCTGCACGGCCGCCTCGATGAGCCGCTCCGCCGCAGCATCGCGATGCCAGCGGAGGCGGTCGAACTCGGCGGCCGACATGCCCGGTGGAGGAACCTGGTCCCGCAGGGCCACCACCGTGGCGGCCCGGACCATCGTCCGACGCAGCCCGCGAAACGACTGTCGCCAGCCCGTCACCACGTCGATCTCGTCGGCGTCCGCGGTACGGTGCGCTGCGGCATCGCTGGCACACCAGGCCGTGACCGCGGAGCGAAACAGCCGCAGCACGCCGCGGAGGAACTCCGCCGAGTCCTCCACCGTCGCGAGCTCGCCGGTCGTGCCGCCGCCGGCACCGTCCATGTCGATCATGCCGCCGTCCACGCCGTCGTCGGCGGAGTCGCGCCACACCATCGACTCGTAGGCTGCGGCCAGCCGCTCCTCCTCGCCCCCCGACTCGCCGTCGTCGGTCTCGTCGTCATCGGCACCGCGGTGGTCGCGGCGGCCGGGCGCGGTCGCCGCCGCCGCGATCACGTCGACCACCCCTCCGATGTTGGCCTCGACGCGCTCCAGAAACCGCCGGACGCGGAGGCGGCCTTGCGGCGAGGCATCCTGGCAGGCGTGCGTGACCCAGCGGGTGGCCGATGACAGCCACGCGGGGCCGGAGCGGCCGATCGCGTCGCCCTCGAGCAGCGATGCCCAGTGCACGAGCAGGCCCGCGCCTCCGTCCAGGTCGCCTTCATCGAGCAGCGTGGCCGCCGCCTGGGCGTGGCTGCGGGGCGACGAGAACGCCGCCACCTCCTCCCGCCAGAACGCGGGGGGCGGAGCCTCCGCGCCGTGGTCCCGCCTGCGACCGAGCGCGCCGATCACCTCGCGGGCCGATTCGAGGCACTCGCGGCCCGACAGATGGGGCACGCCCGACACGGTGGTCGTCGCATACCGGTCCCACCACGCGGCGCACCGTGAGAGGGCCGCCTCGGCCCGGGTGGCAGCGGCACCGTCTCCGGCGAGGCTGGCCTGCCGCCAGGCGGTGGCATAGCCATCCATGATGGCCTCGGTCGCGGAGACGAGATCGGAGACCCGCGGGTCGGGCAGGCTCTCCCCGCTGGCCTCGTGGAGCGGGAACTGTCCCGACAGGCCGAGGATGTTCCACGGATCGACGACGGCGCCGCAGTCGATCGCCCGCAGCAGCAGATCCTCCGCGCGGGCGAGTTCGTCGACTGCCGCCGCGGAGTCGCGGTTCCGCCAGAGCTGCTGCTGGGAGGCGACCACGTGGCCCGTGATCCGGGCGAGCAGGCGGGCCGACGCGGCCGGCACCGCGGCCACCAGCCCCTCCGCCGCCGCCGCGCGGCCCAGCCGAGCCAGCGCCGCGGCGAGCGCCACGTTCTCCACCTGGCGGGCCCGCCGGCCTGCGAGCACGGCGTTGATGTGCCGTCGCACGCCCCCGAAGGGCTGCCGCATCCGCTGCGCCTCCTCGGTCAGCCGCTGGCGATGGGCCTCGGGAAGCGTGGCCAGCAGCCGGCGATAGAACTCGTCGCGGTAGGCGGCGATCCGCGGAAGCAGTTCCGCCAGCGGCAGCGCTGCCTGCGGCGCTCCCGGGCCGTGCCCCGACAGCCCGCTGGCCATCAGCATCACGCCGGCCAGCACGGCCGACGATTCCCAGCGACGCTCCGCCTCGCCGGCCGGCGTTCGGTCCGCCCCGCGATCCACGTCGGGCCAGGAGAGGATGCCGTCGAGCGTGGCCTGCTGCACGACCATCCGCCGGTAGAGCCCGCGGTCGTCGATCCGGCCAGGATCCCAGAGACCGAAGAGGTAGTTGGGCCGGCTCGCGGCCGGGTGCATGAAGTCGAAGGCCCGCGGATCGATGGCGAGCTCCTCGAGGGCCGCGAGGTCGAAGTCGGCCTGGCGGAGAAGTTCCACCGGCACCTCGTTGAGCACCGCGATCGCGCCGGCGACGAGATCGCGGTAGCGGCCATGCGCGGCGCCCGCGCCGGCCACATACAGCGGGATCGGACGGACTCGCTCGTGCGGATACGGGGCCGAGAGCCGGCCATTCTCGAGCACCGCGAGGGGACGCCAGCCGACGTAGTCGTCGAGCCGGTCGATCGTGCAACGCACGGCCGCGTCGGGATCGTCGTCCGGCGCCGCCTCGGCAAGCAGTGCGCGGATGGCGGCCATCACGAAGAATGGCCGCTCGATCGCCCCGGGCGGCTGGTGCTCGAGGAGATCGGCGTGGTGCAGGCGGTAGGCCGGCAGCAGCAGGTCGAAGGTCGTGGCGAGAGTCCAGCGGGCCTGGCGGCTGTCGGCGAAGGCAGGCTCCGAACCGGCCAGCTGGTCGAGCCGCTCGCGGAGGGTTGCGGCGACGTGGGCCGGGGTGTCGGGCCGCTCCACGACCACGCCCAGATCGTCGGCGGGCTCGCGGTCGGCGTAGAGCTGGCTGAGCGCCCGCCAGACGGCGGGATCGAACGAGCCCGACGAGAAGTTGGCGTAGCCCAGGACGATCGCCGCGGCGTCTTTCGGAGCAGGCGATTTCGGGGGGCGTGACATGTCCTGGATCGGTGGGACGACCGCGGGTGAAAGGGGGAATGCTAGCATTTTTGCCCGCGTTGGATCGCGAACTATCCTTGCACCCATCCCGGTTTCGCGGCCCCCAGGGCCCACTCCCCGAGCCCTCCCATGCATCGCCTTTCCACCGGCCGCCTCGTCCACGTCCTCGCCCTGATGGTTTTGGTCGGCGCTCCCGCCCGCGCTCTCGCCGGTGGCTCGCTGCTCTGCGGCACGGCCGGTGACGACCTCGTCGCGGCCCGCGCCGGGCTGGTCCGCGAGTGGGTGGTGCAACTCCCGTTCGACTCGGCCGGCTGGCGGCTGGAGCACGTCACCGTCGGCGAGCAGCTGGTCGTCGGCTGCACGGGTGACGGCGGCGTGCACGCGATTCAGGCGGCCAGCGTGTCGGCCGCGACGCGGCCCGGCAGCCTTCTGTGGTCAACCCGTGTGGGCAGGCCCGGCGGCAGCGGACAGGCAGCGGGCATCGGACCGGCGCTGGTGACGGTCGCCCACGATCTCGACTTGCATGCCTTTGAAGCCGCCAGCGGCGCCCGGCGGTGGACCTGTCAGCTCGGTCATGCGTCGTCCGCGGCCGCCGTGCCCGCCGGTGCCGACGTCTACTGCCCGATGTCGGACGACGGCCTGATGCGACTGCCCGCGACACTCGCCGGGCTCGTGCCGGCGGCCGATGCCGGTGGCCAGGAGCTCGACACGGGATCGCCGATCGAGCAGCCGGCGGTCGCCTACGCGCCGCGGTCGCCCGACCTCGTGGGCGCGGTGTGGATCAACAACGAGGGCCGCGTGATCGCGGAGGTGCCCACGAAGCGCGGCGGGTGGGAAGTGTGGTCGTTCGACACCCGCATTCCCGGTGAGACGGAGGCCGTGCCCGCCGGCCCTCCGGCGGTCCGCGGCGAGATGGTCTACGTGGCGACCCGATCGGGGCGGCTCGAAGCCGTGCGGCCGAGCGCGAGCACCCGCGGCGACTTCGAGCCTGCCTGGCTGCAGAGCGTGTTTCTGCCCGGGATCCCCGAATCGGGACCGGTGGTGGCCGGCGACACGGTGGTCGTGTCGCTCGGCGACGAGGGCCTCGTCGCCTACGACGCGAGGCCGCATGCCGCGCCGCGAGATGACGAGCCTGGTGGCGATGCCGATGCGCGACCGCAGCCGGACCCGGCGGCGTCCGACGCCCGCCAGGGCGGCGACTTACTGTGGCGCACGCCGTGCGGCATCGGTGGACGGTTCGTGGCCGTGGTCGGCGACCGCGTCTGGTTCGTCGATCGCGTGAACCGGCTGGCGAGCGTGGATCTGGCCACCGGTGAGCCTCGCGAGTGCCTGCCGCTCGGCGACTTCACGCTGCCCGTGATCAACCCCCGCGGCGACCGGCTCGTGCTCGCCTCGCCGGACGGGCTCGTGGTGTCGCTGGCCCCGCGGCGCACGGCGGCGGCACTGCCGGCTCCGGCGGCGGACTCGGAGCCCGCCGCGGCCGCGGTGGAAGGTCGCGACGCCGAGCCAGCCACGCCGGCCGACGAACCTGCGGGCACCTGATCGCGTCGCGGCAGCGCGGGTCTCAGCGACGGCTCGGCGAGGCGGGCACGCGCCGCCGCGGATCCTGCCTCCATGCGGCTGTCAGCAGGGCGTGCAGGTCCGCGTCGTGGCGGGCGAGGCGGTGCGGGTCCTGAAAGAAGCACTCGCTGGCCACGGCGAAAAACTCGGCGTCGCTCTCTGCGGCATACTCGTCGAAGGCCGTCGATCGTCCCTCGTCGAGGGCCGCCTCGAAACGCTGCCGGGCCAGCGCGATGCGGTCGATCCAGTCCGCGGCGTCGATGCCGGGAAGCGGAGGCACGCCGTCGATGTCACCGTCGAGTGCGTCGAACAGGTGGGCGCACTCGTGCATCACCACGCTCCGCGGCCCGTCGCGGAGCCGGCCGCCGTCCATCACGCCCGGCCACGACAGCGCCATGCTGCCCCCCGCCCAGGTCTCGCCCACGCGGGCTTCCGTCCACTGCAGTTCGCCGCCGCCGTCGAGCGGCGTGGTGCGCGGCACGACGTAGTCGCCGGGATACACGAGCACCGACTTCAGCGAATCGAACCACTCCCCGCCGAGGCCGAGGGCCACGACGGCGGCCTGGCCGGCGATCGCCAGCCGCACCTCGTCGGTGATCTCGAGCCCGCCGCAGCCCTCGAACCGCTTCTCGTCGAGGAACACGGCGATCCAGCGGCGGAGCGCGTCGGCTTCTCCCGCATCGAGCCAGTGCGTCTGCAGCACGCAGCGCCGCAGGATGTCGTTCCACGCCGGCGGAAACGGCCGCTCGGCGATCGCCCGACGGCGGCGGCCGCGGAGAAACGAGAACATCATCGCGACCGTGGAAGCGGCGGGATGCCTACGGAGGCGGAGCGAGGGGCATCCGCCGCAGGTAGAGATCGAGCGCGAGGATCAGGCAGCCGATCGAGAGGGCCACGAACGAGAGCACCAGCATCGCGGTGTCCACGTTCATCGGCGGCCGCCGCCGTGCCGTGATCTGATCGTCGGCCATGCACGTTCCCTTTCGCCCGCGTCGGGCTCACGCCTTGATCACGCCTTGAGGCGGGTGGTCACCTTGTCGCCCCGCTGGACGATGCCCCGGGCGTATTCCTTCATGATCTCGGCCACGGCCTGGTCGGGCTTCACCGCCCGCACCACCGCCCGGCCGATGTACTCGCCGTCGCGGTAGACCTCGAGGGTGTGTCCCACCTGGAGCCCGTCGTCGCTGCCGAGCGACACCTGGATCGAGCCGGCCGCGACCGCCACCACGTTGCCCTCGATCCGCGGCACCTGGTCGCGCGGCAGGCTCTCGACCGTGAGGCCGTTCTGCTCGAGCAGCCGACGGGCATTGACCATCTGCTTCTCGAGCTGGGCCTTCCGCTCCTCGGCCATGACGAGCTGCGCCTGCGTCTGCGACATGGTGGCCGAGAGCTTCGCCGACTCCTCGACCTGGGCGTCGACCTTCACCTGCTGCTGCCGCACCTGCTCGGCCAGTTTGTCGACCTCCGCGTCGGCGGTGGCGAGGTCCTCGCGGAGCCGCTTCATCTCCGCCACGGCCTCGTCGGTCTGCCGCTGCAGGTCGTCCTTGTTGGCGACGAGCTTGTCGAGCTCCGCGCTCTTCTGCACGAGGGCCGACTGCAGCTTGGCGATCGACTGGTCGCGGGACTGCTCCGACTCGGCGACCTTCTGCTGCAGCGACGTGATCGTCGCCTCGAGCTCGGCCCGCTCCTTCTCCGCGGCCTGGATGCGGTGGGCGTAGCCGGGCTGCTGGCCGGGCAGGCAGTTCTCCGGCTTCCGCTCGACCTCGTCCTTCCAGTTGACGTGCGACATGTAGATCGCGCCGGCGAACGTCATGAGCATCAGGCTCATGACGAACACCCCGAACACGAAGATCTTGCCGATGGTGTTCATGCGATCCCTTCCCGCGGGGTCGTGCCGTCACGCGGCGCGACCCATCCCTATTGTCAGCCGTGGACACCGGCCCGGGCAAGCCGCCGCGGACCGACTCCACCGTCGCAGTCAGATCGGCAGCCGAGCGGGTCCGGCTCAAGGGATGTCGGCCGCGGCGGAGCCGTCGACCCCCGCCGGAAGGCTCAGCCCCGGCGACGGGCCGGCAGAATCGCCAGGGCCACCGCCACCGTCACGGTCAGCCAGATCGGCAGGGCTCCCCAGCGGAGCCATGGGCTCGGGCGGCCGTCGCGGTGGAGTGCCAGGCGGAGCGTGGCCGCCTCCCGCCTCGGCCCGCGGGCCAGCAGCCGGCCGCTCCCGTCGATGCCGGCCGAGAAGCCGGTGTTGGCGGCGATCGCGATCGGCGTCCGCACCTCCACCGCCCGGAAGATGGCCGCGGTGAGGTGCATGTCGAGTTCGCTCGAGCCCCAGAACCAGCCGTCGTTGGTGAGGTTCACGATCACGTCGGGCCGCCGGCCCTCGGCATCGAGCCTTCGCACCATCGAACGCACGGCCCCGGGCAGGGCGGTCTCGTAGCAGATCGTCGGCATCACCTCGAAGCCTGCGATCCGCACCGCCACGGGCTCCCGTCCCGCCGTCAGGCCCGCCGGCAGGGGCGTGATCCGGTAGAGCACCGGCAGCCGGTCGGCCAGGGGAATGTATTCGCCGAACATCACCGGATGCATCTTCGAGTAGCAGGCCAGCATGTCGCCGGTCGAGTCGATGAACAGGCCGCAGTTGTGATGCTCGACGCCCCCCGCTGCCCGCCGCCGGACCACCTGCCGATCGACGCCGACGAGCCAGCGGGTGCCGTAGCGGCGGGCGTGCACCGCGAGCGGATCGAGCGACTGGGCCTCGAGGATCGCCCGGCAGCGGGCCTGTCGCCCGGCCTCGTCGCCGCCGTCGCCGGCCGGGCCGACCAGCTGCTCGACGACACTCTCGGGAATCGTCTCCTCGGGATCGATCTCCATCACCGGCCAGCGCCACATCGTCTCCGGCCAGATCACCAGGTCGGGCAGCCGGCCGCCGTCGGAGGCCAGCCCCTGCAGCGTCAGGTCGTCGTAGTGTCGTGCCACGTCGCCCGCGGCGTCGGGATCGTGCTTGAGTTCCGTGTCGATCGACCCCTGCACGAGCAGCACGTCGAGCGACTGCCCCACGGGAGGCGGTGCGGTGTCGAGCCGCCATGCTCCGTAGCCGATCGCCAGCGCCACGACCGCCGCCGCGGCCGCCGCCTGAACCATGCCGGCGGGACGGAGCCCCTCGCGGGCCACGACGACTACCCCGGCCGTCACGGCCATCACGATCCCGCCCACGCCCACCGCCCCGACGGCATCGGCCGCCTGCACAAGCGTCGTCCACCGCCACTGCGTGTGACCGAGCATCGCGAAGGTGAAGCCGCCGAACGCCGTGCCCCGTACCTGCTCGCACGCCATCCAGGCCACGACGGCCGCGGGCACGAGCGGCCAGCCCCGCGCATGCACCAGCCGCCGCGCCAGCCAGACGAACAGTGGGAGGAACACCGCGAGATACGCCGACAGCGCCACCCAGCCGATCCCGGTCGCAGGATGCGGCAGACGCAGCCAGTGGATCGTGAACAGCCAGTGGACGAGCCCGCCGACCCAGATCGCCAGCCACGGCCGGCGACCGGGCAGTGCCGGCGCGGCGACCAGCATCACCCAGGGCACGGGGGCGAGCCACGCCCCCCAGGCCAGGTCGAGCGGCGGCTGGACGGCGAACATGGTCGCCGCGCCGGAGAGCGCCGCGGCCCACGTCCAGCGGTCGGCGTCGACGGCTGGCTTCATTTCTCCACCTCGAACTCGGCGAGCACGGCACCCACGGTCACGGGATCGTCCTCGTCGGCGAACCGCGCCGCGAGCCGCCCCGACACGGGGGCCTCGAGGTCGACCGTCGCGCCGCCGGCGAGCAGTTCCACGACCCGATCGCCGGCGAGCACGCGGCTTCCCTCGGGGACGAGCCACAGCGACAGCACGATCCGCGCCGGACCGAGTCCGAGGTCGGGCACGACCAGCCGGTGCCGCGGTGGACGGGCGGTCGGGCACATGGGGTCAGCGCTGCTCGCGGAGCCAGGCCAGCATCACGCGGCCGACGGCCGACAGTGACTCCGCCCCGCACTGGGCCGGGGTGTCGGACGTGGTGTGCCAGTGGGGATAGTCGAAGTCGATGATGTCGCAGGTCGGGATCCCGCCGATCATCCGCAGGGGAAGGTGATCGTCCTGCACCGCATGCTTCGGCCGGGGCACGAACTGGCGGACCTCGAGCCGTCGCGCCACGTCCCAGATCGAGTCGACGACGGGCCGCGTGTCGGGCCAGTCGACGCTGTGCTGCTCCTGCCAGATCTCGAGGTCGCGGTCGGCGACCATGTCGAGCAGGACGCCCGCGCGGTAGGAGTGGGGCAGGCGGCCCGCGGCGCGGTCGGCGGCGTACTGACGGGCGAAGTAGGAGGAGCCCAGGAAGTACGGATCGCGAGGATGGAACACATACTCCTCGCCGTCGAAGAGCACGAAGTCGACGCCGACCGGGCCCGGCAGCCCCGGCATCGCGGCCGCGAGTTCCATCAGCACGGCCACGCCGCTGGCGCCGTCGTTGGCGCCGAGAAACACGCCGCCCGGATCGACCGGATCGCGATCGGGAAACGGCCGGGTGTCGTAGTGCGCCGCCAGGAGCACCCGCTCGGTGCGGTCGGGATGCCAGCTCACGATCAGGTTCTCCAGATGCACCGGTGCGCCGGTGCGCCGGTCGCGAATCTGGAACGCCTGGCCGGTCACCGTCGCCCCGGCGGCCCGGAAGTGCTTCGCGAGCAGGGCCCGCTGCCGATCCATGGCGGCGGAGCCGCTGGGGCGTGGACCGAGGTCGCAGATCGCCTCGAGGTGGCCGAGCGCCCGCTCCCCGGAGAACTCCACGACGTCGGCGGCCGGTGTCCGGGCTCCAGCCGCCAGGCCAAGCACTACGGCGGCGACCGTGACGAGGTGGCGCCTGAGGACTGGTGGATCGTGTCGCATCGAATCCTCAGTCTATCCCCGTCGGCCATCGGCCAGACAGCCCGTTTCGGGGGCGGCGTGGAGTGCGCCGGCGGCAGGCCATACACTCCGCTGCGAACAGGAGCCTCCGCCATGAGCATGTCCTTGGATCGTCGTTCGAGGCCCTGGGTCTCCGTGGCGGTGCTGCTCGCCACCCTCCCGGCGGTGGCGTCGGCGGGAGGCGGCCCGGAGAACGTGTTCGTGGTGGTCAATGCCGCGAGCGCCGACAGCCTCGCCGTGGCCAACGCGTTCGTGGCCGCCCGCGGTATCCCGCCGATCAACATCCTGATGATGCGGTGGCAGGACAGCGCGGAGAGCACGACGCTCGCCCGGTTTCGCAGCGAGCTCCTGCTCCCGGTCGTCCGGGCGATCGACTCTCGCCGGCTCACGGCGCAGATCGACTGCATCGCCTGGTCGAGCGACTTCCCGTGGCGGATCGACTACAAGGATGAGCTGCCTACCGAACTCGTGCCGAAGGATCCGTTCCCGTCGGCGTCGCTCACCGGGATGACGATGCTCTTCGGCACCGTCCTGGGCAGCGGCCCGGCCTGGCTCGATCCGGAGAGCAACGATTACTTCCGCCCGCTCGACCGCGATGGCATGCCCGAGACCACCCAGGGCTTTCGGGCCTGGTATGGCTGGGGACAGAACGGCGAGCTGCTGGAAGCGGGCGGCACCCGCTACATCCTCTCGGTGATGCTCGGTGTGACGGCGGGCCGCGGGAACACCGTCCGCGAACTGGCGTCCACGCTCGCGTCGGCGGCAAAGGCCGACGGGACCAAGCCGGCGGGCACCATCTACTTCATGACCAACTCCGACGTCCGCGCGACGACCCGCTCGAACGTCTTCCCGGCGGCCGTGAAGGCGCTGGAGCGGGCCGGCGTGAAGGCGGAGATCATCTCCGGGATCCTGCCCTCGGGCCGGAAGGACGTGGCGGGGCTGATGACCGGCACCCCGGAGTTCAACTGGCGATCGAGCGGGAGCACGATCCTGCCGGGTGCGATCTGCGAGAACCTGACGAGCTTCGGCGGCATCTTCACGGCGTCGGCGGATCAGACCCCGCTCTCGGAGTTTCTCCGCCATGGTGCCGCCGGGTCGAGCGGCACGGTGATCGAGCCCTACTCCATTCCCGCGAAGTTTCCGCACGCGTCCATCCAGGTGCACTATGCCCGGGGCGCGAGCCTGGCGGAGGCCTTCTACCAGTCGGTGCGGGCGCCGTATCAGCTCCTCGTGGTGGGTGATCCTCTCTGCCAGCCCTGGGCGGCGATTCCCGAGGTCGAGGTGGTGAATGCCGCCACCTCGATCGTGCTGGAGCCCGACGCGGTGCTCTCGGGCACCGTGTCGCTCGAGCCTCGGGGCACGGTGCCGGGAGGCGGCGTGGTGGACCGGTATGAACTGTTCGTCGACGGCGTCCGGGTGAAGCAGTGTGGAGCCGGCGAAAGGCTCACGTTCGACACGACCCGGCTCGCCGACGGCCACCACGAGTTCCGTGTCGTCGCCATCGATGCGTCGGCGATCGAGACGCAGGGCCGCCGCGTGATTCCGGTGCGGTTCGGGAACGGCGACCGGTCGCTCGCGCTCGAGGTGGAGCCGCGGCGGGTGCGCCGGGGCGACAGCGTGCGGGTCATGCTCGATGGCAAGGGCATCGACGGCGCCGTGGTGTTTGCCACCGGCCGCGTGCTCGGACGGACGACGGGCACACAGTCGTCGATCGAGGTGCCGGCGGAGCTGCTCGGCCGCGGCACGGTGACGGTGCGGGCGACGGGCCGCGGCGGGGCGACGCCGGCCGACGGAGTCAATGCGGCTCCGGTGGTCGTCGAGGTGACCGACTGA
>JBJTRH010000213.1:0-4870 GCA_046076065.1 Planctomycetaceae bacterium
TGGTCAACCGCAATCTCATTCGCGAACTGGAGACCGGAGACGAACTCGATCAGGAACTCGAACTGGCCATGGCGGGAGCCCCCGAGGGGGAATACTCGGTGGCGGCCGCGACGCTCGCGGTGAACTCGGTGCTCGAGGGGAAGGTGCTCCGGGTCGATGACGAGTTCGTGCTCGTGGACGTGGGCTACAAGAGCGAAGGCCACATTCCGCGGAACGAGTGGGACGAGACCGAGCCGCCGCCGCAGGTGGGCGACACCGTCAAGGTGCTGCTGGAGGAGTTCGAGGACGGCTCGCTCGAGGAGCAGCGGGGCCTGATCACGCTCTCGAAGCGAAAGGCCCGTCGGATCGAGGACTGGCTCCGGGTCATGGAGAGCGTCCACGAGAACGACGTGGTCACCGGCTTCGTCACACGGAAGATCAAGGGCGGCCTGCTCGTCGACATCTCGGGCGTGAACGTGTTCCTGCCCGCCAGCCAGGTCGACATCCGGCGTCCGGCCGACATCGGCGACTACTGCGGCCGCTGCATCCAGTGCCTCGTGCTCAAGATCGACGAAGCCCGCCGCAACATCGTGGTCTCCCGCCGCGCCCTCATCGAGCAGGAGCGGGCCGAGCGGAAGAAGCAGCTCATGGAGACGCTCGAGGTGGGCCAGGTCCGCCGCGGCGTGGTCAAGAACATCGCCGACTTCGGCGCGTTCGTGGATCTGGGCGGCATCGACGGCCTGCTCCACATCACCGACATGAGCTGGGCGCGGATCGGCCATCCGAGCGAGATGGTGCAGATCGACCAGGAGATCGAGGTGCAGGTGCTGCACATCGACCGCGAGCGCGAGAAGATCGCCCTCGGCATGAAGCAGCGGACCGCCAGCCCGTGGGCCAAGGTGGCCGACAAGTATCCGGTGGGCACCGTCTGCATGGGCACGGTGGTCAACGTGATGAGCTACGGCGCCTTCGTGAAGCTCGAGGACGGTGTCGAGGGGCTCGTGCACATCAGCGAGATGAGCTGGACGAAGCGGGTCAGCCACCCCAGCGAGCTCGTCAAGCCGGGCGACGAGGTCGAGGTGGTGGTGCTCGCCATCAACAAGGAGAAGCAGGAGATCTCGCTGGGCATGAAGCAGACCCAGCAGAATCCCTGGGAGAAGGTGGCGGCCGACTATCCGCCGGGCGCGATCGTCAAGGGCGTGGTCCGCAACCTCACCAACTACGGCGCGTTCATCGAGATCAACGACGGCATCGACGGCCTGCTCCATGTGACCGACATGTCGTGGACGCGGAAGGTGACCCACCCCAGCGAGATGCTGGAGAAGGGGCACGAGGTCGAGTGCAAGGTGCTTTCCGTCGACCAGCAGCGCCGCCGGATCGCCCTGGGCCTCAAGCAGATGGCCGACGATCCCTGGACGACCGACATCCCCAAGCGCTACAAGGCCGGCGACGTGGTCAAGGGCACGGTGACGAAGATCACCAACTTCGGCGTGTTCGTGGGCCTCGAGGATGGCCTCGAGGGCCTGCTCCACATCTCGGAACTCTCCGACGACAAGGTGGAGAACGCCGAGGAAGTGGTGAACGTGGGCGATGCCGTCGAGGTGAAGGTGCTCCGCGTCGACACCGACGAGCGCAAGATCGGCCTCTCGAAGAAGCGGGTCGGCTGGTCGAAGGAACGCGAGGCGGCCGAGGGCGAGCCGGAGATCTGAGTAGGCCCGGCAAGCGGCGGATCGGTCGAACGGCGGCGAACGCAGAGCCTGCGCGGGCGAGGCGGTTTGAGGGCTCGATCTGCGCCATGGCGCCGCCACGAAGTAATGGCGGGAATGCCGATGAACGGGAGTGTCGCATGGCTCACACGTGGGCCTGAAGCCTCCCTCCAGTGTCGGACCACGCGTGATCCGGCCGGCCCGCCGACGCGGTGACGCTTCGTGCGTCTGGAAGCCTGATCGCGTGGGCGATGGGGGCAGACGCGAGCATCACGTGTGACCCGTGTCGGTTGTCCTCCCGCTCGTTCGGCGTGTCACCCGCATGGACTCCCACCGGCAGATCATGGTGGCCCTGACCCGATCGCTGATCGTGATCCTCGCTACGGCGGCGGCCCTCTTGGCTGGCGCCACCGCCGCCGACGACCCGTTCGTGCAGCCGGTCGCCTTTCTCAAGGCTCCTGAGTTCGACGAGCCCTATCCGGCCGCGACGTCGGGCGACGACAACATCGTCTACCGGCTCGTGCATCGGCTGATCCCCGAGGGAGACCGCGGCCGTCCGCCCCCCTGCGACATCAGCGATCCGGGGCCTGACACGGCCAACTATCCCAACAGCCCGCTCACCCTGCCAAAGGGCCGCTCCTACGTCGAGACTGTGCCGGGTACGTATTCACTGGCCGGGTCTGACGGCACGCCGGCGACCTGGTCGTGGCCGTTCATGATCCGCACTGGGCTCACCGACTCCTGCGAGTTTCGCGTCATCAGCCAGGGACCGACGGTCGTCGGCGCCACCGCCGACAGCCCGGCGTTTGACGGCTTCGCCCCGCTGGTGTTCGATCTGAAGGTGCACCTCTGGGGCGACAAAGATCAGCTGTACGTGCCGATCGTCGGTGTCGAGACCTTCGTGGTCACCGGGATCGCGTCGCAGCCCTTTCAGGTGGGCACCGAGCCGGGCATGGTGCTGCTCGTCGACCACAAACTTCCCGGCGACTGGGTGATCGAGTGGAATGCCGGCCTCTACGGCACGGGCGGCGATGGCATTCCCGACATCCTGAGCCTGCCCGATCTCGGCGTGCAGTGGGCGGTGCAGAAGCAGGTCACCGAGAACATCGCCGTGTTCTACCAGGGCTTCTACAACGGGGCGGGCATCCCCTACTTCCCGTCGGATCTCGTCAGCGGACTGGGCATGCAGTGGAATCTGGGCCAGCGACTGGCCGTCTACACGAGCTACAACTGGTCGCTCGACGGCGAGGGCAGCCCGTCCGGCGGCTACAGCGGCTTCGCCTACGCCTACTGACGCCGGCCGCCGTCAGCGGACGAGATCGAGCGCGGCGATCGGACCGATCGTCTCGTGGCCAACCCCGTCGGCGGCCACGCCCCGTCGGCCCACGTCGATCATGCCGTTCTTGACGATCGCGCCGCCGAGGCCGTTGCCCTGGAGGCGGACCCGGTGCGGCGGCACGGCGGTGGCCTGGGGCGTGCCGTCGGCCGTGAAGGAGACGGCCTCGTAGGCCAGCGCATCGCCGGTGGAGGGATCGACGACGTCGAACACCAGGCAGCGGTAGGCCCGGCCACCCGATCGCCGCGGCATCGCCAGCCACACGACGACGCGGTTGCCCGCATCGAGGGTCGCGACCGACACCTGCTCGACGCCGTCGCGCGGCGGGCGGAAGTCAGCCCGCTTGCTCGGCGCGGCCTGCCCGCGGAGCGGGCTCGCGGCGGGCTCCGCCGAGGCAGCTGCGGCGCCGGTCGGCCATGCGGCGCGAGGCTGCAGGTCGGGCGCATCGGCCGCGGCCGGCTCGCTGGACGCTTCGGCGACGTGGCTGGAATCATGCTCCCGCTCGAGCGGTTGCTCCGCCCGCGGGCTCGGAATGTCTCGGGCGTTGACGACCTCGTAGCCGCGCTTGGCGAGCCGGCCAAGGTCGCCCGTGACGGCGAATCCGCCGGCAATGATGCCCACGGCGGCGATGCGGGAGAGGATGGTCGACATGGCGGCGGGGATGCCGGGCGGTAAGGGGCACGGACCCGTGGAGCGGCCCGTGCCCGCAACTATGCCTCATGGTCGGCGCGCGGCACGAGAAAATGGCAGGCCCCAACCCCTCGCTCGCGCTCGGGGCTTTCTGGTGGCCGCTCCCCACCCACCAAGCCCGGAGCGCAAGCGACGGGATCTGGCCGTGAACATCACCCTGGCCCGATCCCCTCGCTCGCGCTCGGGGCTTCCTGGTGGCCGCTTCCCACCCACCAAGCCCGGAGCGCAAGCGACGGGATCCGGCCGTGAACATCACCCTGGCCCGATCCCCTCGCTCGCGCTCGGGGCTTCCTGGTGGCGCGACGCGGTGCGCACCCGGCCGGTGGGACTTTTACGGTACAACGACACGATGCCGCGGCGGCTTCTCGCCCTGATCGATCCAGTCGGCCTGCGGAAGCCTCTCGAAGCCCCGAGGCGGGACACCAGGATTCGTGACCACGTCATCCAGCAACGACCGGGGAGGCGCGGGGCCCGTGCGGGTGGCCTTGCTCACGCCACCGGGCCGCGGGGCACTCGCAGTGGTCGGTGTGGCCGGAGGTGACGCCGCGACCGTCGTCGATCGGCTGTTTGCCGCCCGCCGTGGACCTCCAGTGGCGGGACGAGTGGACGGCGCCATCGCATGTGGATCATGGCGGGCGACGGGGGAAGACGTGGTCGTCGTGCGGCTGGCGGCCGACCGACTCGAGGTGCACGGCCATGGTGGGGCTGCGGCCCCAGCGGCCGTGCTCGAGAGCCTCGTGGCCGACGGTGCCATGCGGGCCGACTGGCGGGAGTGGCTCGAAGGCGGACCATGCAGCCGGGAGGCGGCCGCCCTCCTGCCCGACGCGTGGGGCCCGAAGGCGGCCGCGATCCTCTGTCGCCAGGCGTCGGGAATGCTCGATGCGGCGCTCGCCGAGGTGGCCGGCTGCGTGGCCGCCGGCGATCTGCCAGGCGCGCGACGGCTCGGCGATCGGCTCCGGGCGGCGTCGCGCGTCGGCCTGCGGTTGGCAAGGCCCTGGCGGGTGGTGCTCGC
Source organism: Planctomycetaceae bacterium (assembly GCA_046076065.1). Lineage (GTDB taxonomy): Bacteria > Planctomycetota > Planctomycetia > Pirellulales > UBA1268 > QWPN01. The sequence continues at coordinate 4,724 of JBJTRH010000213.1, forward strand.
CGGACGGGTGAATGCCGGCAAGAGCAGCCTGATGAACGCCCTCCTCGGCCACGATCGCAGCATCGTGGCGGCCGTGCCGGGTACCACGCGCGACATCGTCACGGCGCCGGTCGTCCTCGGGGGCTGGGCTCTGGAACTGGTCGACGC
>JBJTRH010000214.1:0-7574 GCA_046076065.1 Planctomycetaceae bacterium
GCCATCCGATCGACTGCTTCGTGAATGCGCGGCTCGCGGCCGAGGGCATCGAGCCCCTCGGTGAGGCCGACCGGGAGACGCTCGTCCGCCGGCTGTTCTTCGATCTCCTCGGCGTGCCCCCGACCCCCGCCGACGTCCACGTGTTCCTGGCCGACGCGGCGGACGACGCCTACGAGCGGCTCGTCGACCGGCTGCTCGCCGATCCCCGGCACGGCGAGCGCTGGGCGCGGCACTGGCTCGACCTGGCCCGCTACGCCGACAGCGACGGCTTTCGCCAGGACGCCTTTCGGCCCACGGCGTGGCGGTATCGCGACTACGTGGTCGACGCCTTCGCCACCGACAAGCCGTTCGACCGGTTCATCCTCGAGCAGCTCGCCGGCGACGAGTTCTTTCCCGACGCCCCGGCCGCGCTCGTGGCCACGGGCTTTCTCCGCCAGACGCCCTACGAATACAACCAGGTCGACGTCGAGCAGCAGCGGACGGCCATCCTCGACGAGGTCACCGACGTCACCGCCGAGGTCTTTCTCGCGATGGGGATGGCCTGCGCGCGGTGCCACGATCACAAGTTCGACCCCCTGCTCCGCGTCGACTACTACGCCCTCCAGGCCTGCTTCGCGCCGCTCGTCTGGCGGGACGACACGCCGCTCGCCAGTCCCCCGCTCACGGCGTCGCAACGGGCCTTCGTCGACCGCGCCGCGGAGCTCGCGCGGCCCCTGCGCGAGATCGAGGCCGCCTGCCATGACGAGCGGGCCTGGAAGGGGCTCGAACGGTTTCCGCCGGAAATAAAGACGCTCGTGTTCGCGTCGCCCCCAGCGCGCACGCCCCACGAGGAGCAGATCGTGCTGCTCGCGCGGCGGCAGCTGGCATTCACGCCCGACAAGCTGCCCGAGGCGGAACGCGACCGCTATCGCGATGCCGCGAAGGCGGTCACCGAGCATACGAAGGCCCATGGCGGCGATGCGCCCCCGGCACCGCCGACGGCCCCGACGGCCGCGGACGTCGGCCCCGTGGCCCCGCCGACGAGGATTCCCGACGAGGGCGACGACGACGTTGCTCCGGCCATTCCGGAGGTGCTCGGCGGCGCGAGGCTGGAGCCCGATGCGGTCGCGGGGTCGACGGGCCGCCGCGCCGCGCTCGCCCGCTGGATTGCCTCGCCGTCCAATCCGCTGACGGCCAGGGTGATCGTGAATCGACTCTGGCAGTGGCACTTCGGCACCGGGCTGGCGGCGACCGCGAGCGACTTCGGCACGCTCGGCGAACGGCCGACGCACCCCGAGCTGCTCGACTGGCTCGCCGCCGAACTCGTGGCACACGGCTGGAGCGTGCGGCACGTCGACCGGCTGATCGTGACGAGCGCGGCATATCGTCGGGCGGCCCATCCGCCGGCTCACGGCCATCGCGGGGCGTCGCGGGATGCGCACGGCCGTCTCCTCTGGCGGCAGGTCGTCCGGCGGCTCGATGCCGAGCAGGTTCGCGATGCGGCGCTCGCCGTCTCCGGTGAGCTCGATTCCCGATCCGGCGGCCCGAGCGTGCCGCCGGCGAAGCCGCGGCGGGGCCTCTACACGACGACCCTTCGCAACACCCGCGACGATCTCTGCGACGTGTTCGACGGCCCCGATGGGTCGGCGAGCTGTCCGCAGCGCAACGCCACCACCACGCCGCTGCAGGCGCTGTTCCTCGTCAACGGCGACTGGATGCTGGCCCGCGCCCGCGCGACGGCCCTGGCGATCGACCCCGACGGCACCCTTCCCGACGACGCCGCGGCGACGGCCGCGATCGAGCGGGTGCTTGGCCGCCGGGCAGAGGCCGCCCGGGTGGCCGAGGCCGCCGCGTTTCTCGCCGCGCAGCGGTCCCGCCTGGCCGCCGAGCCCCGGCCCCCCGTGGCCCCGGTCGCGCAGCGGATGCCGCAGCGGTCGGGGCAGGCCGCGGTGATCGACGCCGCTGAGCCGACCGCGGTGCTCACGACATCCGGCTCCGGGCTGCCGGCCGGCGACTTCACGATCGAGGCGCACGTGGTCGCCACCTCGCTGTCCCCGGAGAAGGTCGTGCGGACGATCGCCTCGCAGTGGACGGGCGTCCGCAGCGATGCCGGCTGGTCGCTGGGGCTCACGGGCGAGAAGTCGGCCCACGGTGCCGGGAACCTGATCCTGGAGATCGGCGGCGGCGAGGCGACGGCCGGCGGGCAGTTCGCGCTCGTGCCCTCGGGCATCTTGCTGGCGACGCGCACGCCCTACTACGTCGCCGCGAGCGTGCGGGTCGCGGGAGCGGGCCCGTCGGCAGTCACCTTCACCGTCCGGGATCTCTCCGACAACGACGCCCCCACGCTCATGAAGACGGTGCCCTGCCAGTTCCGCGGCAGCCACGCCGCGGCCGGCTCGTTCGCGATCGGCGGCCGCGACGGCCGCGTGGAGCAGCGGGCCGCGTGGGACGGCCTGATCGACGATGTCCGCCTGTCGTCGCAGCCGCTCGACGGCCGCGGGCTGCTCCTCGACGGCGGCGATGCCGGCGCCGCGGTGGCGGGGCAGTGGACCTTCGAGGAGTCGCCGGGCTTCCTCGCAGACGTATCCGGGCACGGCCGCACCCTGGCCCGGGCCGGGGCAGCCCAGCCCGTGGTCGCCGACGTGCCGCGGCACGAGGCGCTCGTCGACCTCTGCCACGTGCTCCTCAACACGAGTGATTTCCTGTATGTCGACTGACGGTGCCCCGATGCCAGCGCTCCATCACGAGCCGGCGACGAGCCGTCGGGAGTGGCTCGCCCGGTCGGGCGCCGGGTTCGGGTCGGTGGCGTTCGCGGCGCTCCTCGACCGCGCCGCCCGCGGCGAGCCGAGGCCGCCGCACCATCCGCCACGGGCGCGGAGCGTGATCTTCCTCTTCATGGAGGGCGGTCCCAGCCACATCGATCTCTTCGACCCCAAGCCCGCCCTCAAGCGGCTGGAGGGCAAGCCGCTGCCGGAGAGCTTCGGGAGCGTGATCACGGCGATGGGCGAGTCCCGCTCGCCGATCCTCGCCGACCGCCGCACGTGGAAGCGGCACGGCGCATCGGGCATCTGGGTGAGCGACTGGCTGCCGCACACGGCTGAGATCGTCGACGACATCGCGGTGATCCGCTCCTGTGTCTCCGACGGCATCAACCACTCGGGCGGCGTCTGCCAGATGAACACCGGCAGCGTGCTGGGCGGGCGTCCGAGCCTCGGCGCCTGGGTGACCTACGGCCTCGGCTGCGAGACCGATGACCTGCCGGCGTTCGTGGTGATGCAGGACAGGACGGGGCCGATCGTCAACGGGCCGCGGAACTGGGGGGCCGGGTTCATGCCGGCCGTCCACCAGGCGACGCGGCTCGCGCCGGGGGAGCAGCCGATCGCCAACCTCCGCCCGCCGATGGGCGTGTCGTCGGACCGGCAGCGGGCCAAGCTCGACCTGCTCGACCGCTGGAACCGCCAGGCCGCCGCTGCTGCGCCGGAGCAGTCGGAACTGGAGGCGCGGATCCGGGGCTACGAGCTCGCCTTCCGCATGCAGGCGGCGGCACCGGAGGCGGTCGACCTCGCGGGCGAGACCGAGGAGACCCGCCGGCTCTACGGCATCGACGGCAAGGAGACGGCCTCCTTCGGCCGCACCTGCCTGATGGCCAGACGGCTCGTCGAGCGGGGCGTGCGGTTCGTGCAGCTCTACCACGGCGCGGGGAGCAAGTGGGACGCCCACACGGGCATCGAGAAGAACCACGCGGAGCTCTGCGGGCAGATCGACAGGCCGGTGGCGGGGCTGCTGACCGACCTCCGCCGCCGCGGCCTGCTCGACTCGACGCTCGTGATCTGGGGGGGCGAGTTCGGCCGCACGCCGATGAGCGAGAAGGGCAACGGCCGCGACCACAACCCGACGGGCTTCACGATGTGGATGGCGGGCGCGGGAGTGCCGGGGGGCACCGTGATCGGCGCCACCGACGAGGCCGGCCTGCGGGCCGTGGAGGAGCCGATGCACGTGCACGATCTCCATGCCACGATCCTCGCCATCCTCGGCCTCGATCATCTGGAACTCGTCTACGCGCATCAGGGGCGTCCGGAACGGCCGACGCTCAACGAGGGCGTGCCCCACCGTCGGCTCGTCGGATCATGACCATGCACCTCGAGGACCGCTTGCAAACGTACCGGCGCCATGCCGCCGGCCGCCGTCACCTCGCGCGGGCCGTCATGGGCGTGGCGGCGGCGCTCGCCGTCGGGGTCGCCGCCGCGGATGTCGTCGTGCTCTGTGGCCGCGCCGAGGGCCGCGTCGCCGGGGCTGCGAGCGAGGATCGCGTCAACGAGCCGTTCGCCGTCGACCTCGATGCCGACGGCCGGCTCTACGGCGTGGAATACACCCGCGGCAACCGCCTCTTCCGGATCGACGATCCCGCCGCCGCCGAGCCTCGCGTCGAGTTCGTGGCGGGCGTGTTCCACGTGTCGAGCGACAAGGATCGCTTTCCACCCGACCGTGAGACGTCGGCGGCGACGGTGCGGTTTCACGGGCTGCACGACGTGGCCGTGGGCCGCGACGGCCGCGTGTTCGTGGCCGACACGTTTCAGCATCGGGTCCGCTGCTTCGATCCCCGGTCGGGGCGGGTCGACATGGTCGCCGGCACGGGCGAGCCCGGCTTCTCGGGGGATGGCGGCCCGGCGACGGCGGCGGCGTTCAACCAGGCCTACTGCGGCTCGCTCGTGCCGGGCGGCGAACGACTGCTCGTCGCCGACGTCCTCAACGCGCGGCTGCGGGCGATCGACCTGCGGACCGGGCTCGTGGCCACCGTCGCGGGCACCGGCCGGGCCGGCAGGCCGATCGACGGCGTCTCCGCGCTCGAGTCGCCGCTGGCGGGCCCCCGGGCCGCGTGCGCCGCGGCCGACGGCACGATCTACCTCGCGCTTCGCGAGGGCAATGCCCTCGTCGAGATCCGCGCCGGCCGCCTGCGGACGGTGGTCAATGCCGCGGGCAAGGCGGGATGGAGTGGCGATGGCGGCCTGGGCCGCGATGCCCGCCTCGCGGGGCCGAAGTACGTCGCGCTCGACGGCGCGGGGCGTGTGCTGATCGCCGACACGGAAAACCACTGCATCCGCCGCTACGATCCCCGCTCCGGCAAGATCACGACCGTGGCCGGCGTGCCGACGCAGGCGGGAGCGACCGTGGGCTCCGACCTGCTCACCACGAAGCTCGCCCGCCCGCATGGCTGCCGGGTCGCCCCGGATGGCCGCCTCGTGATCGCCGACAGCGACAACGACCGCATCCTCGCGGGCCGCGTGGCGGAGTGACGCGGCCGCTACGGCTCGCAGAGCCAGCGGAGCAGTGCCTCCGCCGACGGCGTACCGGGCCGGTCCATCCGCTCGGCCAGCCAGGCGGCGAGGCACAGGAAGGCCACCGCCCACGCGAGCGCCGCCGAGGCCGGCATCACCACCTGCCAGTAGGTGTCGGGATCACCCGTGGCAACGAATCCCGCGATCCACAGCGGCCACACGTGGGCCACGTGATGCAGGAGATAGAGCGAGAGCGAGTGGCGGCTCATCGCGCCGGCGATCTGCATAAGCGGGCCGGGGGCGGCAGCCCGGGAATCGAGGAGCCGATGCAGGAGCGATCCCAGCACGATCGCGCCGCCGATGGTGCCGAGCACGTAGCCGGTGGTCGGCGGAAACATCGCCCACAGCCGGTCGTGCGTGACCAGGCCGGAGGGCACGAGCGGCCGGGCCGCCATCGTCGCGATTGCGGCGGCAAGGAGCAGGCCGCCCGCCACGACGGCGGATGGCCGGCCGCGATCGGTGGCGCGGCCGTAGATCGAGGGAGCCGCGAGGAACCCGGCCAAGGGCATCGCCAGCCAGGGAAACACCGGAAAGTAGCCGGTCGCCAGGCAGCCGGTGAGCACGTCGCCGAGGGTGAAGTCGTAGTCAAAGAAGCCCTCCGCCCAGAACTCGCGGTAGCCGGCGACGGCCCGCAGCGTGGGGGCCAGCGCGATCAGGAGGCCGCAGGCGACGGCCGGCACCGCCGGGGGCGTGCGGCGGGCGACATCGAGCGCGAGCATCGCCGTGCCGATGAGCGTGAGGATGTCCCAGTTGAAGACATCCTCCGGAAGCCAGACGAGCACGTTGAACAGGAAGCCGAAGAGGATGAGAAACAGCCCGCGACGAATCGTGATCTTCGAGAGCTCGTCGCTGTCGCGGCCCCGAGCCGCCTGGGCGTCGGCCCAGAGCCGGTAGCTCACGCCCGAGAGGAACGTGAAGAGCGGCGCGGCGAAGCCCGTGGGCATCCACCAGTAGCGGTTGGCGCCGATGAACGGGCCGCTCTCGATGTCGAAGGAGCCGGCGAGATTCTCGACGAAGTGCACGAGCGTCATCAGGACGATGGCGACGGCCCGCAGCACGTCGATCGACACCAGCCGGCTACCGGCACCCCGCCCGCTCATGGCGTGTGGGTCGCGAGCAGATCGACCGTGATCAGCACGACCTCCACCGCGAGCAGCAGGATGATCACCCACTCGAGGGCGGCGTGCCGTCGCGACGAGACGTAGTCGGCCACGCGGTCGCCGCAGCCGGAATACACCCGCTCGAGGAGGTCGGCCTGCTCGCCGGCGTGCTCCAGCCGGTCCACAACCCGCGACCGATCGCGGAGCCGCTCGCCAAGCTGGCTCGCAAGCGTGGGCGGATGCAGGGCCGGCCGCTGCAGCACTGTGGCGAGCACCGCGAGGCGGCGGCGGAGCGAGACCGCGTCGGCGAACTTCCCGGCGAGCTCCCGTCGCCGTGGAAACGACTGCTCGTCGAAACCGAATGCGAGCGCTGCGTCGGCGTCGACGTGCTTCAGCCCGGCGGCGATCCGCCGCTCGATGTCGCGGAGTTCGGCCTCCCGATCGGCAAACTCGTTCACGGCCGCCCGCATCGCCGTGAGCCGGTCGGCGGGTCCAAGGGCCACGGCTCGGCGCGGGCTCCAGATCACGTGCGTGCCGTACAGCGGCACCACGAGCGGCGGGTCGCCCCCCGGTGTGGCGGCCTCCACCCACGACGTGGCCCGGCCCACCAGCTCCGCCGTCAGTGCGTCGTGGTCGGCGTCGTCGACGGCGGGCAGGACCGTCGCGGCGAACTCGAACACGCCCCCGTCGGCGAGCGGGGTCCGCTCCACGACGGTGTCCGGGGGCAATCCGGCGACGGCTGCCGGCGGAAGCTCGGTGAACGAACGCTCGTTGGTGATCATCCGAATCCTTCGGGCGACGGTCAGCCGAACTCCGCAGCGAGCCAGCCGGCCACGTGCTCGGCGGAGTCGAGCACGCCGTTGAGCGTGCTGTCGTAAAGATAATCGCCGACGACGAAGAGGTGGGGATGCGTGGTCGGGGACGGCCGATGCCGGCGATCGATGCCGGGCGGCCGCCACCCTCCGGGCAGGGCGCTGACCGCGCCGACCCAGCGGTGCACCCGCGCCTCCAGGAGGTGCGGCCGGGCGTCGCCGAGCCACGCAGGCAGGGACCTTAGCGCGGCGTCCACGAGGGCGGCGTCGGTGCGGTCCGCCCACTCCTCCGCGGCCGCGCCGCCCAGCAGCCAGCCGAGCACGCCGAACCGTGCATCCGGCTCGCG
>JBJTRH010000215.1:0-3452 GCA_046076065.1 Planctomycetaceae bacterium
CTCAACGGCTGCCAGAGCCAGCATCGGCAGACACAACACAACCGTGTCAAAGTCCCGCTCTGAAATCTCGTCCGCAAAAGCAATCCGCAGCCGCAGCCGCCCTCCAGACACACCCTCCACCGACAACACTCGCTGCTGAAGACAGACGTCCATCGCCGTGCCGTCCGCCAGCCGCTCTATCAATTGCTCATTGCCACCTGCAATGCTGTACAGCCGCATGTATCGCGGATCGTTCATCAGGTAGTTCTGCAGCCCGTACGACACGCTCGTCAGGTCGGGCTCGGTGGCGAGATCACTGTGGATCATCGCCTCCACGTAGCGCCGCGCCGCGGGATGGCGGATGCCCGCGAGCGCCGAGGTGAACGGTCCGGGCAGGGGCGACGCCACGTCGTCGGACGCATAGAACTCGCGGGGCGTCATGGTGCCGCGGGCGCGGAGGTCGAAGGCCTGGACGGCTCGGCGGGCCGCGGGGCCGAGCGCATCGGCGAGATCGTCGAGGTTCGCGATGCCGGCGTCGTCGATCACGACGGTCGCGCCGCCGAGCGGCACGGTGGGCAGGCCGAGCTCGGCGACGAGGTCGCGGAGCGGATCCTCCCCGACGGGCGAGTAGTCGTAGAGCTCGGCGGCACCCGCTTCATAGCGGACCGGCGCCGCGGCGAACGACGGCGTCAGCACCTTGCCGCCGAGGCGATCGGCCGCCTCGAAGATCGTCACACGTAGCGGGCGGTTGGCGGTACGGCCGAGAAAGAAGGCGGTGAGCAGGCCGCCTGGGCCGCCGCCCACGATGGCGATCCTCGGAATCGCACCCGCGGCGGAGTCTGGCGACGCATTCACACCCATTCAACGGCCGGGGCCGGCCGCGGTTGCGTCGCCTGCGGAGTTCAGCCCGCCGGGGGCCAGAACGGCCGCCAGAGCATCAGCGTTCGCGCGGAGGGAACCCCGTAGGCCGCCTCGACGGGACGCTCCTCGCCGGCCTCGTCGCCGAGCACCGGCTTCAGGGCGGTGACCGTCTGGGGCGCAGTGCCCCGCTCCCATTTCCAGGCCGCCCAGGCGAGCCCGAGCGCAGCCGCGACCATGGGCAGGGCATAGCGAAACGACGGACCCCAGGTCCGGATGGAGGCGGGAGAGCGCATGACGTGATGACTGGCAGGAGGAGACCGGGCGAGCCCGGCGTTGGCCACGATCGAAGTGTAGCCGCGCGTCGGCGGCCCTGTCGACGCGGCGACCCTGCGGGTCGTGGCGGTCGTAGGCTGCCGCCCGCATCAGTCGGTGAGCCCCACCGGGCAAAACGCCTCGACGTCGAACAGCCCCGCGGGGCCGATCTTGAGGGCGGGAATCACGAGCAAGGCCATGAAGGAGAGCGTCATGAAGGGGGCGGCGAGTCCGGACCCGAGCGCCTTGGCACGCCGGTCGAGGTCGGAGTAGGCGGCGGCCACCTCGGGCCCCGGTCGGTCCGACATCAGCCCGGCGATCGGCAGCGGCAGCACGGCGTCGCCCTCCGGCCCGGCCACGGAGAGACCGCCACGGGACGCGATCACGAGATTCACGGCCCGGGCGAGCGACTCGTCGTCGGCAGCGACGGCCACGATGTTGTGCGAGTCGTGCGAGACGCTCGAGGCGATCGCGCCCCGCCGCAGGCCCACGTTCCGGATGAAGGCCACGGCCGGGGGACGGTCGTCGTAGCGGTCGACTACGGCGATCGTGAGCACGTCGTGTTCCGGGTCGGCGTGAAGCCGGCCGTCCACGACCGGCACCGGCAGCCGCAGCGATCCGGTGACAAGCTGGCCGTCGAGGGCCTCGATCACCCGCACCAGCGCCGTGGGCCCCTGGCTCGCGGCGGCGATCGCAAAATCCTCCGGTCGCTTCGGCTTCGCATCGAAGCGGTTGGGCGCGAGCGATTCCATCCGCGGCCAGGTCGTGACTCCGTCGATGGCGGCGACCTCGCCACGCACGAACACGCGGCGGATGCGGAGGGAATCGAGGTCATGCACCTCGAGGAAGTCGGCGGAGTCGCCCGGCTGCAGCAGGCCGACCGGCAGCCCGTAATGCCGCACGGGATTCACGGTGGCCGCCTGCAATACGTCGAAGAGATCACTGCCCCTGGCCCGCGCCCGACGCACGAGCGTGTCGATGTGCCCCAGGAGCAGCTGATCTGGATGCTTGTCGTCGCTGCAGAGCATCACGCGGTCGGGGTGCGAGTCGATCAGGCTGGCGAGGGCGTCGAAGTTGCGGGCCGCCGAGCCCTCGCGGATCAGGATCTTCATGCCGAGGCCGAGCTTGTCGAGCGCCTCGTCGAGCGCCACGCACTCGTGGTCGGTGGTGATGCCCGCGGCGGTGTAGGCGGCTGCCTGCGCCCCACGGAGCCGCGGGGCGTGGCCGTCGACTGGCTTGCCGCGGCCGCGGGCGGCGGCGATCTTGGCGAGCACCTCGGCGTCACCGGCGAGCACCCCGGGATAGTTCATCATCTCCGAGAGGTAGCCGATCTCGGGCCGGTCGAGCAGCGCCGCCACGGCGGCGGCGTCGAGCGTGGCGCCGGAATGGTCGAACGCCGTGGCGGGCACGCACGACGGCGCCCCGAAGCAGAACGTGAACGGCGAATGCCGCGCGTCGTCGAGCATGAACTCCACGCCCGGCACGCCCAACACGTTGGCGATCTCGTGGGGGTCGGAGACGGTGGCCACGGTGCCGTGGGTGACGGCGAGCCGCGCGAACTCCGCGGGGGGCAAAAGCGAGCTCTCCACGTGCACGTGGGCGTCGACGAAACCGGGGAGGATCCAGGTGTGATGGGCCGCCGCGTCGTCGGCGATCGACTCGATGCGTCCGTTCCGGATCGTGAGCGTGGCCGGGCGGACCGACCGCCGGACCGGGTCGACGAGATTGCCCGAAATCGTCCACGGTTCCGCGCGGCGGCTGGTGAACGGTTCAATCATCGAGGCATCGTACCCGAGGCGGCCCGGGGCGTGGTCGATCCGGTCGGAATCTGCCACCATACCCCGCCGCCGGCGTTGCTCCGGCGCCGTCCGAAGGGAGTCGCATGCGCTGGTTCTGGATCGACCGCTACGACGAGTTCGTCCGCTGCAAGCGGGCCGTGGCCGTGAAGGCCGTCTCGCTCGCCGAGGAGCATCTGCACGACCACTTCCCCGGGGCGGCCGTGATGCCGACCTCGCTGGTGATCGAGGGGATCGCGCAGGCGGCGGGGCTGCTCGTGATCGACGCCATCGACTACGCCCGGCAGGTCGTGCTCGCCAAGGTGGCGAAGGCGGAGTTTCGGTTCGACGCGGTGCCCGGCGACGTGATCCGCTACGAGGTGGAGATCGAGGAGCTTGGCGAGTCGGTCTCTATCGTCCGCGCGACGAGCAGCATTGGCGGTCGGCCCCACGGGGAGGCCGAGCTCGTGTTCGGGCATCTCGTGGAGGGGGAGATGGTGCCGAAGCTGATGTCGAAGGCCGAGC
>JBJTRH010000216.1:0-3683 GCA_046076065.1 Planctomycetaceae bacterium
CGGCGGGTCTTCATGCTCGGCGCGGAGGAGGGGGCGATCGTGGGAAGCTTAGCGCGGAGCGACTGCATCGCGGCCATCACGCCCTGCCGGGCGGCTTCCCGGCCCTCAGGCAGGCTTGCCGCGGAGACGGCACGGCTCTCGTCGGCACGCCCTGCCGCATGCGCGGCGCGGCCGCCCGGCACCGCGGCCACGTGGTTGCCGGTGATCATGCCGGCCCACTGGAGGCATTCGCGGTCGTTGACCGCCCACGTGAGGGCCGGAGCGATCACGTCCACGAGGTCGTTGATCACGAGGCTTCGGAACGTGGCGGGCAGCAGGTCCTCGCCGAGGCAGGGCTCCGCGATCACGGTGATCTCGGCACCGTGCCCCTTGCGGGTGCGGGCGCCGGGCAGCACCGACACGGGGATGCGGACGAGATTGAGGGCGTAGCCGGGAGCGTCGGCGGAGTCGTCGCCTTCGTTGACCCGGCGGAGCTCGTTGAGGTGGTTGAGATACCGCGAGAGCTGGTCGAGGTGAACGGTCGGCTCCAGCGACACGGCGTCGTTGTCGAACTGCATGCCGACGGCGTTCGGCGGCAGCGCGAAGGGCGCCGTGCGGGCGATCACCACCGGCTCAGCCCGCCCGGCGGCCTCGTTACCCGAGGGAATCAGGCCCTGAATCGTGTTGATCACGCTCGCCGACCCCGCGGCATCGGGCATCGCCACGTCCGCCGCGGTGCGGCGGCGGCCCGAGGCCGACTGCAGGGCGAGCGCCATGCCGAGGTAGGCCTGGTCGCTGCGGCGGATGGCGGCACTGGTGCGCTCGGTGAACTGGCCGAGCTGCTTCCGCATCTCCTCCTCGTATTCCAGCCGCGCCCGCGTGAGCCGGCTCTGCCCCCAGACGTCGGGCTGCTTGGCGACGATCGAGCCGTAGCAGGCGAGATGGTGCTCGATCCAGGCGATCTGTCGGGCGAGATCCTCGACGCAGGGGTCGGCTACGGGCGGTGGCGGCGTGCGATGCGCCGCCTTGAAGGGGGCGGCAAACGTGCGGAGCACGTGGCCGAACTCCCGAGCCGGGGCGGCGGCGGCCGGCAGCAGGGTCAGCAGGGCGGCGGCCGCGCGGAAGCCAGGGCGACTCACCACGGCATCACTCCCTGGTGGAAGGGGCTCGAGCAAGGGGTACAATCCCCACTTTCAGATCGGCCGGCGTGACCGACCGAATGACGGTCGCCGGGCGATTCGGGCGCGTCGCCGTCAGTTTGCGCAGTTTCACGCCCAGGGCACCCGCCGGAGCGCCATCATGAACGCACCATGTCGTCATCCGATCCAGTGCATCGTGCCGCCCTACATGGTCGAGCACATGGCCCGCGGCGTTGATCCGCGGCTGCGGGAGTGGGCGCTGGTGCATCTCGCCCGGGCGGCGGCGATCCGGGCGGTGCGGTCGTTCGCCCAGCAGATGCCGGCCATGATGGTCACCGCGTCACCCACGGGGCGGAAGCATCGCCTCGTCTACGACGCCCGCCGGAAGGACGTGCTTCCCGGAAGGCTCGTCCGCAGCGAGGGAGAGCCCAAGACGGCCGACTCGGCCGTCACCGAAGCCTACGACTATTCCGGCGACACGTTCGACTTCTTCTACGAGGTGTTTGGCCGCAACTCCCTCGACGACGCCGGCATGACGCTCGTGTCGAGCGTGCACGTGGGGGAAGCAGACGGCCGCGACCGCTTTCAGCCGATGAACAACGCCTTCTGGGACGGTTCGCAGATGGCCTATGGCGACGGGGACGGGGCGGTGTTCCGGTGCTTCACGCGGTCGCTCGACGTGGTGGGCCACGAACTGACGCACGGGGTGCAGTCGTTTTCGAGCAACCTCCTCTATCGCGGGCAGTAGGGGGCGCTCAACGAGCATTTCTCCGACGTCTTCGGAATCCTGGTGCGGCAGTGGCGGCGTCAGGAGTCGGCCACGGACGCGAGCTGGGTGATCGGCACGGAGGTGCTCGTGCCCGCGCCCACCCGACGCGGGATTCGCGACATGGAGCATCCCGGCACGGCCTACCGCGACGACCCGGCCCTCGGCACCGATCCGCAGCCGGCGCACATGAGGGATCTCTACACGGGCCCGGCCGACTCGGGCGGCGTGCACATCAACTCCGGCATTCCCAACCGCGCCTTCGTGCTCGTGGCGCAGGCGCTCGGCGGCCCGGCGTGGACCACCGCCGGGAGGATCTGGTACGAGGCCATGATGCAGCTCTCGAGGACGAGCCAGTTTGCCGATCTGGCCACGATCACGGCCCAGATCGCCGGCGACCGGTTCGACGCGGCGACCAAGAAGTGCGTGAAGGCCGCCTGGAAGAAGGTGGGGCTGTAGGCGTCGCGATCCACGACCGGGCCCGAGGGCCGCTGCGGGCATCCACGCCCGCCGCTCACGCGGAGCTGGTTTGGCGGTAGGCTTGTCGTCGAGCGGTGATGCCCCCTCGGGAAGAAGCACGGAGCGCGGATGAACGTCGAGCGTGTGAAGTACGTGATCTGGGCTGCCGACATGGAGCGAGCGGTGGGGTTTTGGCGCGAGACGTTCTCCGGGCGGCTGCTCAAGCAGAACCCCGTGATCGCGGAGGTGGAGATCGCCGGGGCGGTGATCGGCATCCATTCAGGCGGCGAAGGCAGACGCACCTGGACGGGCATCAGCCTCCAGGTGGCCGACGTGAGCGAGGGGGCGGCGGCGGTGAAGGCCGCGGGCTGAGCGGTGGCGAAGGATCCGGAACCCGAGAACGGCGAGCCGCCGCACCTCGCGATGTGCGTCGATCCCGACGGCAACGAGTTCATGCTCACCCGTCGGCGGGGATGAGCGTCGCTGGATGCCGGCCCGCATCGCACCCGGGATGGCGGCGTCACGGGGCGTGGCGGTGTGGCGTCCTACGGACTCCACAGGACCCTCGCGCGTCGCTTCGGCACCGCCTCCGGCCAGCGGGTTCCGACATCGGCGGAAACGAGGTTGCAAGGAGGGGCTGTCCTTGATCCCGTCGCTGGCGCTCAGGGCTTCCTGAGAAATCTCCTTCGCGAGGCTCACAGGCGACCCGTATCAGGGGGCGCGCTGCCAGACGGTCGCGCCATCCTTGATCGTCTCCTCCACGCGGATCGTCTCGATCGTGGCCGGGGGCACGGTGAGCGGGTTGGCCGAGAGGATCACCAGGTCGGCACGCTTGCCGGGCTCGATCGAGCCCTTCTGGTCCTGCTCGCCGTACATCCGCGCCCCGTCGATCGTGATTGCCTCGAGCGCCTCGAGGGGCGTGATCCGCTCGTCGGCTCCAATCGTCTGGCCAGATCGCGAGATCCGGTTCACCGCCGTGTGGATGGTGAACAGCTGGTCGAGCGGCGAGACGTTGAAGTCGGTGTGGTTGGCCGGCCGGAGGCCGAGCCCGCGGGCCGATTTCATGGGGCTGATGAAGTCGGCCTGCGCCCGGCCGCGATTGGCCACGTGAGTGTCGCCGAAATAGAAGCAGTGGAGCGTGAAGAACGACGGCGTGATCCCCCAGGCCCGATACTTCTCCAGCTGGTCGCGCCGGATGAACTGGGAATGGACACCGACCGTGCCCCGCGGCTTCGCCGGATCATCGCCCGCCGCGAACCGGTGCGCCTCGAGGAGCGCGTCGATCGCCGCGTCGCCATTGCAGTGCACGAAGAGCGTGGCGCCGCCGTCGTAGACCTTCT
>JBJTRH010000217.1:0-2380 GCA_046076065.1 Planctomycetaceae bacterium
GCCCGACTCCATTTTTCGTGGCCGGCGACACGACTACGACGCCACGCCTGGCGGAAGCACCCCAACAGGTCACGCTACGGTTTGCGCCTGGAGTGCAGCTCGATCCGGCTTCACTGTCTGGCGGCGTCACCTTCGTGCGCAGCGTCGATGGAGTCCTCGGTGACGGGAACGACGTCTCCGTGCTGCCCGTGGCTCCTATCGGCAGCATCACGGTTGGCGACGCCCCCAATGAAAATGAGGTGGTTATCCGCTTCGCGGAGACACTCCCCGACGACCTCTACCGGGTCGCAATCTCAAACGGACTCAAGTCACTCAGTGGCGACACGGCGACCGCCTTCCAGTTCGACGTGCGACTCGATCTCGGGGCATTTGTCACCGCGGTGGTCCCGCAACCAGTCGATCGATTGCCGGAGGGCAGCCTGCAGCAGCGCCGCAACCAGGTCGATGTCTATTTCAATGCGGGCGATCCGCTGATCCAGTCGTCGGCCGAAAACCTTGGCCGGTACCGGCTCGTGCCAGTTTCGGCAGCAGGCGTGGACGGCGCGGCCGTCAGTCCCACGGGCGTCACCTATTCGGCGTCCGCGGGCAAGGCGGTCCTCTCCTTTGCCTCCAACGCGATTGCCGACGGCGTGCTCTATCGCCTCGAAGTCGGCCCCGCGCTCTCGCCGACCGCACCGACGCCTTTTTCCTTCGTGGGTTCAGCCGCCGATGACAACTCGAGTTTCGTGACCGCAACGCCCCTCGGCACGCTTGGTGCCAACGGCATCACAGCCACCGCCCGGATCGAAGATCGCCCGACGGTTCAAACGCCGGCAGGCACGCTCGCCCTTCCGAATCAGCCGGGCACGATCGATGAGCCCGGCCATCGTGACACGCCGGCCGACAGCGGAAATCACGGCCTTGCAAATCTCACCACGACCGCGTCGTGGCCCATCTTCTGGCCATCGTGGGTACTCAGCCGACCCGCGGACGGGCCGGTCGGCTACTACAACTTCCGGTCCACGTATGGAACTGATGGCCAGGGCAACGCGCTGATCAACACGATCACGGAGACGCAGAAGCAACGGACCCGCGAGATTTTCGAGGCGTTCAGCCGTGTTTCCGGCATTCGCTTCGTCGAAGAAGTGCGTGCCCCCTACATCGGCCTCACGGTCGTCACGGGCGACATCCGCGCCATCGATCCCTCGTCAGACCCGGCGACTGGCTACTCCTTGACCGGCTCTTCCAGAGTCGGCACTGGGCTCTTCAGCCGCAGGATTCCCGTGGTCGTGATGAACTCCAGCCAAAACTGGGGTGAGAGCGAGTTCGGAGGCGCCTGGGCCGGACAGGCTATGGGCGCTATCGGCTTTAGTCTTGGGCTGCAGCACTCCTTCGACGTTCCCTCGGTCGAGGGGTTTGGGAGCTTCACTGAGAACGTGTTTCCTGGTGACTACGATGCGATCCATCTGAAACAGCGCTATCCCACGACCGGCACCGACATCGACGTGTATTCGTTCGACGTCGCCAGCCGGGGCAAGCTCTCTGCAGAGACCGTCGCCGGCCGGCCCGGCAGCACGGTCACGAGCCTGCTCGACACGGTGCTGTCGCTCTATCGCGAGGACACGGTCGGAACCACGACCACGCGAACACTCGTGGCCCGCAACGAAGACTACTACGGCCGCGACTCATTCGTCGGTCTCGATCTCGAACCGGGCAAGTACTTCATCGCGGTCACGAGCACCGGGAACGACCTGTTCAACCCGGAGACTGCCGACAGCGGCTATGGCGGCCGAACCCGCGGGCCCTACGAGCTTCGGCTGGGCTTCACGCCCGTCCAGGCGCTTGCCGACACGATCGTCGACACCCGACGCACGCCGCTCGACGGCGACCGCGACGGCCTGCCCGGTGGCACACATGCATTCTGGTTCAAGACCGCGGCCGCGGCCGACACGGTGTTCGTTGACAAGCTGGGCCCAGCAACGGGAGCCGACGGCACCGTGGCCAAGCCGTTCCGCACGATTTCGGCGGCGCTTTCGGCGGTGAACACTGCCAACGCGGCCACTCCCGGCAGCAAGAAAATCCTCCGGATCGTCGGCAACGCCGCCAACGCCCCCTATCTCCTCGGCACCACGCTCGCCGGCCAGGCGCTCGCCGACGGGGCGACGTTCAACGTGCCCAAGGGGGTGACGGTGATGATCGACGCCGGAGCTGTCTTCAAGCTCCGCTCGGCGATCATCGACGTCGGCAGTTCCCAACTGCTTCCCTCCACATCTCGGGCGGAAGCAGCCCTGCAGGTGCTGGGGGTGCCCGGCAGCGCCGTCACGTTCACGTCATACAGCGACGACTCGATCGGCGGAAACTCCGACGGCGTCGGCCCTGCCGCCGCGGGCGGGCAGTGGGG
>JBJTRH010000218.1:0-12326 GCA_046076065.1 Planctomycetaceae bacterium
CAACGCAGCCATCCAAGTTCACGGCTGGCACGGCCATCCTGGCCGTCCAGCCTGCAGCCCGGCGTGGGCGAAGCCAAGGTTCGCCTGGCCGGGCAACGCCGCCATCCAAGTTCACGGCTGGCACGGCCATCCTGGCCGTCCAGCCTGCAGCCCGGCGTGGGCGAAGCCAAGATTCGCCTGGCCGGGCAACGCCGCCATCCTGGCGGCGGCGCCATTCACGGCTGGCACGGCCATCCTCGAACAGAACTCAGCGAGGGATCGCCCACGCCCCACCACCAGGCATGAACTCAGCGAGGGATTGCCCATGCCCCGAGAGCCGGCGTATGCCGCCGAGCGAAGCCAGGATGGCGAAGCGATGGCGGCATCCGAGTGAGAGGATGCCACGACGGCATCCTCGAACGTCCGGCGACGGGGCATGGGCAATCCTGAGCCCACCGAAAGGCTCAGATGTTCTTGATCGGCCGCTTCGGCTTGGGCGGAGCCACGGCTCGTTTCATGTCGTCCCGCTGCCGCCCACCACCGCCACCGCCGCCGTTCTTCGGCGCGTTGACGCCGGTGTGGAGTTCCTCCCAGCGGTACCCGAGCGGCCGCCGAAGCTCGGCCGCCGCAAGATGCGCCCACGGCGTGCCCGGATGCTCCTCGACCACCCGCGTCAGGACCGTGCGGGCCTGCGCGGCAAGTTTTTCCATCTGTGAGCCGACCGTCGAGACGTCGTCATCCGGGACGAGTTTCCAGGTGTCGTTCTTGGGATCCTTGAACTTCATCCCGTTCTTCGCCTGGGCGAGGATGTTGTTGTAGACGTTCGTCCGCACCTTCAGCGCCAGCACCCGGCCCAGCGCGAGGTCGTAGCCGGCCTGCCAGCGCCGGTCTTTCACCTTGTCGCGGTCCGGCAGGCCCGCCGCGAGCGTCTGATAAAGCACGTCGATCCGCGGCTCCAGCACGGCGGCCTTCTTCTGGGCATCCGACAGGAGGGTCACCAGCGTGCCGTCGTCCTGGCGGGGAAACTCCATCCGCGGCGAATCCATCGGGGCGATCTCCGACGCCTTCGCGACTTCGACGAGCGACCACATGGCCCGGTTGCCCTTGAGCATCTGGTCGATCTTGGCCGCCGCCTGATAGTCGGGCCGATAGGCCCGCATCACCTCGGGATCGAAGAAGTAGCGGAGCCGCGACGACATGTCGGCCACGTCGCCGTCGCCCACCCGCCCGCTGGCATTGCGGTTCGCGTGCACGCAGAAGTAAATCCCGCCCGTCTCGGCACAGAGCTTCGAGAGGCTGAAGGGCCCGAACCCGGAGTCCATCGGCTCGTCGGCCTCCGTGCCCGAGCGGATTCGCACCGCTTCGGGATAGAGCGTCTCGGGCCCCTGCTGCACCCGCGCCCACTGCACGTCGTCGGCGAACTTGGGGTCGAACTCGCGGAACTTGATCGACACCTCGCCCTGACCAAACGGGGCCGGAACGCCCACGACGTACACCCGCATCGCCTCCGTGCGGCAGTACCTCGACACGGCATCGGCGAACTGCTGATCGTCTCCCACCTCGTCGGTGAAGGCGATGATCATCACGTTGCGGCGGGAGGCGGCGCCCCGCACCGCCTTGGCCGCCTTGGCCGCCTGGTGAATCGCCGAGAAGGTCATCTCCACGCCCGACTCGTCCACCGGAATCGACTCGATCGCCTGGATCACCTCGCGGGGCTCGCGGGTCGGTTCACCCACCACCTTCGCGACCTTCTGGCCGTAGGCAAACACCAGGTTCGTGAGCGCGGCGTCCGGATCGCCTCCCGCGGCCAGCCCGAGTTCATCGAACACTCGACCGAGTCGTCCGGCAATCTCCTTCCGCTGCCCCGCGAGGCTGACCGACTGGTCGAACACCCAGCAGACCAGGGTGGGCCGCTGCTGGAGCGAGTTGGCGATTTCGACGGTCAGCCGATCGACGGCGCCGCTGGCGTTGGACGTTCCCAGGCCGGTCTCGCCGGAGCCGATCGTGCCCGCCTCCATGAAGGCGCCGAGCTCAGCCCCCGACGGCATCTCCTCCGTGTCGATCATGGCGAGCTCCGCGTCGACCGCCTGTGCCACGTCGACGGTCACGACGGGTGAATCCGACAGCACGGGCGCCACCGCGTTCGCCACATCGACGTCGGCCACGTCGCCATCGGCCACCGCCGACTCCTCGCTGGGGGCGACGGTCATCTCCGGCTCCAGGAGCACATCCTCCTCGGCGGCGGGCGGCGACACGATCGCGATGGCCCGCTTCGGCACCTCCAGCCTCGGGAGGCCCACCAGAGCCATCGAGAGCAGCACCACGACGTGGATGATCAGGCTCACCACCCACGCGGGCGTGTCGCCGTCGAGCGGCGTCTCCTCCTCGCCGGTGCGTTCCTGCCACCACCGTCGCGCCGCATCGAGCAAGGACATGCGCACACCTCGAAATTCCGCCCGTCCCGCGGGGCGATTGCCCGCTGACCGGTGGCCCTGATGAGGGCTCCGCAGCCATGGAACTATTCGGCCCAGCCGTCGTATTCTATTCCATGGTCGGTCGTTTTCGCCCCGTTGCCGCAGGTCCCGGTTTTCCACCGGGTTTCGCCGAATGTGTGCTTCCCGCCGGGTCCCCGCCACACTCCTGCTCGCCGCCGTCGTGGCGACCGCCTCGACGCTCGTGCCGCGTGGTCCTGCTGCCGCTCAGCCGGCCGCCCCTGCGCAGGCCGGAACGGCCCGTTCCGGCCCGCCAGCTGCCGAGCGGATCAAGCGGCTCGAGCCCACCAGCGACGGCGTCGAACTCGCCGCCTGGCACTATGCCGCCCCGGAAGCGGCTCCGGCGATCGCGACGGTGATCCTAGTGCACGACCTCGGCGGTTCGCACCTCACGGTCGAGCCGCTCGCCAAGGCGCTCCAGGCCGCCGGGTGCACCGTCGTGGTGCCCGACCTTCGTGGCCACGGCGACTCGCGGCTCCCGCGGCCGACGCAGGGAGATCCCGACCCGGCGAAGTCGCTCCGGACGCCCGACCTCATGATGATCGCGAGCAGCAGTGGCGGGCAGATCCGGGATCAGGCTGGTGTCCGCGGCGAGATCGAGTGCCTCCGGACGTGGATCCAGCGGCGTGTGTCCGACGGAGAGATTCCCCGAGCTCCGTTGTTCGTCGTCGGCTCGGGGCTCGGGTCGATGCTCGGCTCTGCCTGGACCATTGCCGACGCCCGCTGGCCCGACGTCGCCAGCGGCCCCCAGGGCCGCGACGTGGCCGGCCTCGTGCTCATCAGCCCGCCGTTCGTCGCCAAGGGAATCCAGTTCGCGCCGATGCTCAAGTCCGACGAGGTGGGCCGCGAACTTCCCATCCTGATGATCGCCGGGCGAGGCGACCGCGACGCGGTGAAGGTCTTCGACGCGCTCAAGCGGCAGCGGCCCGGCTCCTGGTTCGACAGCCGCACGCCGCCGGGCGACGAACGCGGCGCCTCGCCGGCGCGGCCCGAGGATGCGACGCTCCTGATGTTCACCGGTCAGGCCGACCGCAGCGGCGACGAGCTCGCGGCCATGCGGGCAGCCCGCGGCGGCGACCCCGCCTCCCTGATCCTGGCATTCGTGAAGGCCGTGAAGGCCCGCGGCGAGTGACCTGCCGAGGCGGCGGTCAAGGAAGCCGCAGTTCCATCCCGGCGACGGCGAGTTCCGGACTCCGCAGCCGATCCCGATTCGCCTCCCAGATTCGGCTCGCGGCCGAGCGGTCTCCATAGAAGCGAATCGCAAGCGACTCCAGCGTGTCTCCCGGCGCGAGTCGCACCGTGCTGCCGGTCGCCGGCCTCTGGGGCAGCGCGGGAGCCGGGGCGGCGCCGCCCACCAGCCACGCGTCTGCCGACGTCGGCTCCAGTCGCGGCCGCGGCCCCGCTGACGAGGGTGGCGGCTCGATCGATCGCCCCACATCGGCGGCCGCACCGGGCAGGCCCGGAATCGACCACGGCGGCGGCATCCGCAGGGTCGCACCGATCGGCAGCAGCGCCGGATCCGGGATCACGTCGCGGTTCGCCTCCCAGACGGCGCCGACAGCGGCCGGGTGGCCGTAGAACCGCACGGAGATCGCCGTCAGGTCGTCGCCGTCCCGGATGACATAGGCAGCCGGCGGAGCCACGCCACCGGTCATCATGCCGGGCATCATGGCCGGCGACCGCGGCTGCTCGACCAGTGCCGCCGGCGGCGGTGCCTGCGCATCGAGCAGCGGCGGCGGTGGAACGGCGAGGGTCGAGCGGTAGGTGCCGTTGATGCCCGGGCCTTCGGCACCCAGCGTTGCCGGGATCGCCGGCAGCCGCTCCGGCGGCGACGGCGGCGCGTAGTCGCCACGAAGCTCGACCGGCGGCGGAAGGGAGGCGTCGGGCACCATCCATGACTGCGGGGCGGCAGCGGCGGACGCCGGGGCGGGCGGCGCGGCTGGGGGCGGGCTGACCGGGGGCGCCGCCCCGAAGGCCGGCACCGCCTGGGCATGTCCCGCCGCCTCGACGCCTGCCATCACCAGGCGGGTGAACGGCATCACGAGCGCGACGCCGCCTGCGACCATCGACGCCCCGACCAGAAACCGCACCATGCCCGCAAGCCTGCCCATGCGACATCCTCCGCAGGGCCCGTCCGCCGGCACGGTCGGTGGCCCTTGGCAACCATGCCTCACGGCTGCCCGCCGGAGGCCGATCCGCGGACGGCTCCGGCATGAACTCCGACCGCCGCGCCGGCACGGTCGGCATCACCCGCAGACCTTGCCACGGGGTCCGCCGGCGACATGGCTCAGGCCGTGCGGGCCACCGACGACGACGTGCCGGTCTCACCAGCGAACATGTGCTGCAGCCAGAGCACCAGCGGCGAGGCGATGTAGATCGTGCTGTACGAGCCCACGATGATGCCCACGAGCATGGTGAACGCGAAGGCGTGAATGCCCTGCCCGCCCACCGCGTAGAGGATGAGCGTGGCCAGCAGGGCCGTGCCCGAGGTCAGCACGGTCCGGCTGAGCGTCTGGTTCACCGCCCGATCGACCATGTCGGCGGTCACGAACCGCGCCTTGCCGCGGAGCTCTCGGAGCCGGTCGAAGATCACGATCGTGTCGTTGATCGAGAACCCGATGATCGTGAGCAGGGCCGCGACCACGTCGAGGCTGATCTTGAAGTCGTCGACCAGCGCCCAGCCGAGGAACGGGGCCACGAATTTGCTCAGCGCGATGCAGGCCACCGCCACGAGCACGTCGTGCGCGAGCGCCACCACGGCGGCGACTCCGAACGCCACGTTCTGAAACCGGAGCCAGACGTAGAGCACGATCATCGCCAGGCTCGCAAGCAGGGCGTAGACCGCGGTGACCTTCGTATTGTCGGCCACCTTCCCGCCGATCGAGTTGGCGGCGAGCCAGACGGGCGTGTCGGCGAGGTTCGCCTTGACGCCATCGAGCACCTGCCGAACCGAGTCGGGGTCGAGCGACGTGGTGAGCGTCCAGTCGCCACAGCCTCGCCCGGCCGAGGCGCCGGGCTCCGCGGAGACGAGTTCGAAATCGGCGTCGCCGATCTGCTTGGCCGCGAGGGCGGCCTGCATGGTCGCCCGCAGCGTGGGCTTCGTGATCTTCTGCGGGAAGCGGAGCCTGGCGACGGTGGTGGTCAGCGACGCGGTCGCATCCGTGCCGGCCTCCGGCGTGGCGGGATTCCGCGGGGCGGCCGCCACGTCGAGGATCTCCATGCCGTACGTGGCCAGCCGGCCCGGGAACAGATCCCGGATCTTCGCCTCGACGTCTGCGGCGGCATCGCCCCGGAGCGACGTGTCGATCTTGTACCGCAGGTCCCTCGGTCCGTCGGCCACCGTCACGGCGCTGACGGCCGCATCCGGCAGCACCGCCACCGCCTCGCGGACCGACGCGATGTCGAGCGGCTGGTCGGGCTTGAACTCGACCTGCACGCTCGTGCCTCCCGTGAAGTCGATGTCGAAGAGGCCCTGCCACCGCTGGGCCGCCGCGGCCAGACCGAGGGCGATGAACGCCAGCGACCCGAGGATCGCCGGCTTCATCCAGCGGACGAACCGGAAGTGGGGCTGCCCGAAGATCCTGGCCATCGAGAGCTTGGTGATCCAGCGGTTCCGCTCGGCGAGGTCGAACACCACCCGCGAGCAGAAGACCGCCGTGAACAGGTTGAGGAGGAGCCCGAAGAACAGCGTGACTGCGAAGCCCTTGAGCTGGTCGGTGCCGATCGCGAACAGCACGATGGCCGTGATCAGCGTGGTCAGGTTCGAGTCGACGATCGTGGAGAAGGCCCTGGCGAAGCCGTTGCGGATCGCCATCCGCACCGCGGCGCCGCGGTCGATCTCCTCCCGCATCCGCTCGTAGATCAGCACGTTGGCGTCGACGGCCATGCCGACGGAGAGCACGAGGCCCGCCAGGCCCGCCAGCGTGAACGCGGCCTTCACGGAGATCATCACGGCGAGCACCAGCACGATGTTGAGCAGCACCGCGAGATCGGCCACGAAGCCGGAGAACCGGTAGTAGGCCAGCATGAAGGTGAGCACGAGGAGCGTAGCGAGCAGCATCGCGAGCCGCGCCGACTTGATCGTGTCGTCGCCAAGCTGCGAGCTGATCCGCTGCTCGCTGATCGGCTCGCTCTGCAGGGCCGCCGGCAGGCTGCCCGCATTGAGCACCTCCACCAGGAAATCGACCTCCGGCTGCTTGAAGTTGCCGGTGATCTGGCCGAACGAGGTGATCGTGCTCTTGATGGCGGGAGCCGACTGAACGACGTCGTCGAGCAGGATCGCCAGCCGGCTCTCGAGGCCGTTGGCCGGGTCGGGCAGGTTGCGGCCCGTGAGCAGGCCGAATCGCGCGGCGCCGTTCGACGTGAGCGTGAACTCGACGCACGGCGAGAAGTTCTGGTCGATGTCGGCGCCGACCCGCGACAGGTCGCCGCCGGTCACG
Source organism: Planctomycetaceae bacterium (assembly GCA_046076065.1). Taxonomy (GTDB): domain Bacteria; phylum Planctomycetota; class Planctomycetia; order Pirellulales; family UBA1268; genus QWPN01. The sequence continues at coordinate 6,911 of JBJTRH010000218.1, forward strand.
TTGAACGGGTCGTTGACCACGAGGATCTCCCGGGCGCCGTCGGGCGACTCCCGCGTGACCAGCCGCCGGTCGTCGGTCGGGTCCATCTTGGCCGTATCGACCCGCGCCCAGCGGGCCACCGTCTCGGCCCCCTGCCGCACCGATTGCCCGGCCGACTTCTCCGCCAGCGCGATGGCAGCCTGGTGCCGGGCGTCGTCGCGGTTGGCGAGGATGCGGAACTCGAGCACGCCGGCGCTCGACACGATCCGCTTGATCTGCTCGACCTCCGCCTGCTCGACGTCGGGAATGATCACCTCGATCTGGTCGAGGCCGTACTGCCGGACGGTGACCTCCTTCTGGCCACCCGGGTTCACGCGGCGGCTCACCGCGGCGACGAGCTTGTCCATCGCCACGGCGCCCCGCTCGGGCACGAGGTCGTAGTCGATCTCCAGGGCATCGGCCGTGGCCCGACGGGCCGTCTCCCGCGCCGCCACACGGTCGAACGTGGCCCCGTTCACCGACGCCGCAAACGCCTCCCGCGACTTCTCGTCGGGCGTGGCGAGACGCACCGTCACCCCGTCGCCCGCCCGTCGACGAAGCGTTCCCTGCGCGCCGTCCTGCGCGGCGAGCATGCCCTCGAGCCGCCGCACCGTGTCGTCGACCCGCGACGCCACCTGCTTCGAGCTGTCGACCTGGTACACGAGGATCAAGCCACCCTTCAGGTCGATGCCCAGCCTCGGCGGCCAGCCCATCCAGCACACCACCCCACCGATCGTGGCCGCCACGAGCACCGCCGCGATGCGGCCCCACATGTCGGGCACCCGCAGGCCGCCCGCGATCAGCCGGGCCAGCACCACGGGCACCGCGAGGGTCAGGAGCGTGATCCCCCACATCGCCCAACTCTCGCGCCACCACGGCTCGGCGGCGGCCGTCGCCGGGGCTCCCGCCGCCACGGCCTGCGCGATGATGCCCACGGCGATGCTCGACATGTTCATGAGTGGTTTCCGTTGCCTTCGGTGGTTGGATGTGGCCCGGCTCAGCCGGGGTCGACTGTCCCGCTCTCGCCCGATCCGTCGCGCAGCACTCGGGCCACGCTGGAGAGCGTCACGGTCAGCTTGGTGTTCGTGGCTTCGTCGATCTTGAGCGTGATGCGGTCGGCTTCCCGGTCGACGGCAGCGACCGTGCCGTAGATGCCCGACGCGGTGACGACGCGATCATTCTTCTTCAGGGCAGAGAGGAGATCCTGCTGCTTCTTGGCCCGCTCCCGCTCGGGCCGGAAGAGGAGCAGGTAAGCCGCGGCGGCAATCGCCACGAGCGGCAGGTACTGGAGCACCAGCGCTTCGGGACGATCTCCCGCTCCCGCGGCCTGCGCGATGCAGGACGGGGCATCGCCGAGCAGGGCGAGAACCACGCAGAACGGGGACTCAGTCATGGGACATCCGGCATCGGCGCGGCCGTGGCTCTTTCGGCCCCGGCATGGCAAACCGGCAAATGTAGTGGCTTCGTCGCGCGAGCGGCAAGAGCCGTCCGCAGCGTGCGGACGGCACGCATCCCACGGGTCACGACGGCTCCTGGCCTGCCGTGGCCGCCAGCAGCGCCGTGCACTCCGTCTCGAACCGCCCCGCCACGATCGCCTCCCGCAGCCGGGCGACCAGCCGCTGGTAGAAGGTCAGGTTGTGGATCGATGCCAGCACGGGCCCGAGCATCTCATCGGCCATGAAGAGGTGGCGGACGTAGCGGCGATCGTGCCGGCAGGCGAGGCAGGGGCAGCCCTCCTCGAGCGGCCGTTCGTCGACGGCATACTTCGCGTTGCGGAGCCGCACCTGTCCGGCGAAGGTGTAGACGAGGGCGTTGCGGCCGCAGCGCGTGGGCAGCACGCAATCGAACATGTCGATCCCGGCGGCCACGGCGGCGACGATGTCACGGGGCTGGCCGACGCCCATCAGGTATCGCGGGCGGTCGGACGGGAGATGCGGCATCGTCGCGTGGAGCGCCGCGACCATCGCCTCGGGGCCCTCGCCGACCGACAGCCCGCCGACGGCGTAGCCCGGAAAGCCGATCGCCCGCAGCCCCTCCGCGCTCTCCTGACGGAGCTCGGGGTCGAGCCCGCCCTGCACGATCCCGAACAGCGCCTGGTCCGGCCGCCGGTGCGAGTCGCGGCACCGCGCGGCCCAGCGGAGCGACCGCCGCATCGCATCGGCCACGATGTCCCGCTCGGCGGGCAGTGCCACGACATGATCCATCTGCATCGCCACGTCGGCGCCGATCGCCTGCTGAATGCGCATCGAGTTCTCCGGAGTGAACTCGACCGCCCGGCCGTCGACATGGGAGCGGAAGAACGCCCCGTCCTCGGTGACCTTCACCTGCCGCGCGAGGCTGAACACCTGAAACCCGCCCGAGTCGGTGAGCGTCGGACCGTTCCAGCCCATGAAGGCCGCCAGCCCCCCGGCCCGTTCGACGAGCTCCTCCCCCGGCCGCACGTGGAGGTGATACGCGTTGGAGAGCACCATCCCCGCGCCCGTCTCGCGAACGCGGCCGATGTCGACGCCCTACACGCTCGCAAGCGTGGCCACCGGCATGAACAGCGGCGTGGGCACGCGGCCATGGGGCGTGGTCAGCATGCCCGCCCGCGCCGCCCCGGCCGTGGCCTCGATCTCGAACGCGAATCCGGGTTGCATGCGGTCAGCCTACCCCGAATCCCGCCGCGCGGCCGAAGGCCGTCGCCGGCCGGCCACGGCGCGGCCCCGGACACGCGTGCTCAGAAGATCCCCAGCGCCTCGAGGGAGTACCGCACGATGAGGCCGGCGACCACCACGCTCACCATGCTCATGAGCTTCACGAGGATGTTGAGGCTCGGGCCGCTCGTGTCCTTGAACGGGTCGCCCACCGTGTCGCCCACGACCGCGGCCTTGTGGGCGTCGCTGCCCTTGCCCCCGTGCGTGCCCGCCTCGATGTGCTTCTTGGCGTTGTCCCAGGCACCGCCGGCGTTGGCCATGAACACGGCCACGCAGAAGCCGGTGGTCAGGCCGCCGACCAGCAGGCCGAGCACGCCCCCCACGCCGAGCAGCAGGCCGGTGGCGAGCGGCACGACGAGCGCCAGCACCGACGGCAGGATCATCTCGCGCTGGGCGGCCTTGGTGCTGATCGCCACCGGGGCCTCATAGTCGGGCTTCTGCGGGTTGTTCTCGTCCATGATCCCGGGGTTCTCGCGGAACTGCCGGCGGACTTCCTCCACCATGCCCTTCGCGGCCCGGCCGACGGCCTTCATCGTCAGCGCGCAGAACACGAACACGCTCATGGCGCCGATGAACATGCCCACGAGCACCTTGGGGTTCATGAGCGTGACGTCATAGAACCGCATGAAGTCGGCCATGGTCGCGGTCTTCACCGGAGCGATCCGGCCCTCGTCGAGCAGGGCCTCCACAACGGCCGCATCGGGGACGGTGTCGCTGACCACGTAGCTCGCCGAGCCCTCCAGCCCCTTGATGGCAGGCTCCATCTTCAGCTTGCCGTCGCGGCCTCGGCGGCCGTCGAGCACCGCCGGATCGAGCACCAGCCAGGTGCGGTTGGCCGCGGGCTTGTCGCCCACCTGGAGCACGAGGCGATCGGCGAGCTTCACCCACTCGCCGGCCTTGAGGTCGACCGTCTTGCCGCCGGCCATCAGCGACTGGGCGTCGTCGCGAGCGGTCACGGCCGAATGACCCCAGCGTTCGAAGCCGATGCGAACCTCCTCGACATAGGCGGCGAGGAGGGCCAGCGCCGTGAGCGCCGCCGAGCCGATCGCGAAGCCCTTGCCGGTGGCCGCGGTCGTGTTGCCGAGCGCGTCGAGGGCGTCGGTCCGCTCGCGAACGATCTCCGGCAGGCCCGCCATCTGGGCGTTGCCACCGGCGTTGTCGGCGATCGGGCCGTAGGCGTCGGTCGCCAGCGTGATGCCGAGCGTGGCGAGCATGCCGACGGCCGCGATGCCCACGCCGTAGAGCCCCAGCGCGAAGGCGGCCGGGTTCTTGAAGTCGAAGCCGTTGGCGAAGCCGAAGGCGAGCAGCGTGGCCGCCCCGGTGATCAGCACGGGCGCCCAGGTCGAGAGCATGCCCTCGGCCACACCGCCGATGATGATCGTCGCCGGCCCGGTGAGGGCCTGATCGGCGAGCTCCTTGGTCGGGGCATACTCGTTGCTGGTCGCGTATTCGGTCCACTTGCCGATCAGCCAGCCGGCGACCAGGCCCACGATCACGGAGATCGCGACCCCCATGTGTCCGGCGCCCATCACCAGAAACGTGACCACGAACGTGGCCACCACGATCGCCACGGTCGAGAAGTTGATCCCCTTGGCGAGGGCGGCCAGGAGGGCCTTCTGCGAGGAGTCTTCCTGGGTCCGCACCTGGTAGATGCCCCAGATCGAGAGCAGCGTGCCCACGGTGGCGATGGCCATCGGGAGGAACAGCGCGGCGAGCTGCATCCGCGGTTCGGACGGGAAGGCTGCCACGCCGAGGGCGGCGGTGGCGAGGATCGACCCGCAGTAGCTCTCGTAGAGGTCGGCGCCCATGCCGGCCACGTCGCCGACGTTGTCGCCCACGTTGTCGGCGATCGTGGCGGGGTTCCGCGGGCTGTCCTCGGGGATCGAGTGCTCCACCTTCCCGACCAGGTCGGCACCCACGTCGGCGGCCTTGGTGAAGATGCCGCCGCCCACGCGGGCGAACAGTGCCTGGGTGCTCGCACCCATCCCGAAGCAGAGCATCGTGACGGTGATCTCTTCGAGCGACAGCGGCGTGAAGCCGAGCATCGGCACGAGCCAGTAGAGGATGAAGAACCAGAGCATGATGTCGAGGAGCCCGAGGCCCACGACCGTGAGCCCCATCACGGCGCCCGAGCGGAAGGCGATCTGCAGGCCCTCGTTGAGCGACCGCTCGGCGCCCGCGGCCGTGCGGTTGCTGGCGAGGGTCGCCGTCTTCATGCCGAACCAACCGGCCAGGCCCGAGAAGAAGCCGCCCGAGATGAAGGCGAACGGCACCCACAGGCTCTGCACCCCGAGGCCGAGGGCCAGCCAGAGCAGGAACACGAAGATCCCGAGGAACGCCCAGCCGACCACCTTGTACTGCTGCCGAAGGTAGGCATACGCCCCCTTCCGCACGTCCTCGGCGATCTCGATCATCTTCGGCGTGCCGGCCGGCTGCGACTCCATCCAGGTGAAGAAGCTCCACGCCTGGTAGAGGGCGAGCGCCGACCCGACGACTCCCACCAACCACCAGAACCCGAAGACCAGCGTCGTCCAATAGGTCGGACCGCCTTCCTGGGCTTCACCTCCCGATCCGCAACCGGCCACGGTGACGAGCAGGGCTGCGAGGGCCACGACGAGGGCACGATGACGTTTCACGGTGCGGAGTCACTCCAGAGGGACGAAGCCTGAGCGATGAAGCCAGAGGAACGGAGCCCGGAGAAC
>JBJTRH010000219.1:0-2146 GCA_046076065.1 Planctomycetaceae bacterium
CCCCCCATGCCACCGCCCATGCCTCCTCCCATGCCACCGCCCATGCCGCCGCCCATGCCCATGCCGCTATTCATGCCGTTGGCCCCGCCGAGGCCGCCGCCGGTCTGAAACGGGTTCATGCCAGTGCTGGGGTCGACCGGCAGCACGAGGTCGGCCACCGGATAGACCTTCACGACGAGGTTCTCCTGCGCCTTCTCGGTGGTGGTGATCAGGAGCACCTCGTTCTTGACCAGATACGTGAGGTCGATGTTGCCCAGCAGGAGCCGGAGGGCCGAGCGGAGCGACACCCCCGAGAGGTTCTGCGTGATCGGCGTATCGAGATCGATGCCGGCATCCTCGAGGGCCTTCTGATCGAGTTCGACGGGGATGTCGTGGGCGTCACGGATCTGGGCGATCACGTCGCGCAGCGGCGTCTCGTTGAACTCGAACCGCGAGACCGGCTCGTCCAGCGCCGCGTAGATCTTCTGCTCCTTGCTGCCGGGGTTCGCGAGATCGACCGACTTGTACTTCTCCCGGAGCCGCGTGATCTCCTTCCACCGCTCGGCGCTCGGGTAGATGATCGGGGGCTCGTCGGCGAACGGGATGGCGCAGACGTCGGCGAGGTGGAGCACGTCCATGAAGCCCCGCTGCTGGTCGCGACGGACGCGGGTATTTTCCGCGTCGTAGTCGAGGATTCTCGCCACGAGTGGAGCGGTCACGCCGATTTCGCGGGCCGTGATCGGCACCGGGTGGTTGGCGTAGAGCGGCGGCGCCTCTTCCGCGATCACCTCGGCCACCTCCCGCTCCGCCTGCACGAAGGCGCTGGTGGGCCGCTGATATCCCACGCGGATCCCTTCCTCGACGAGCGCGTTGTAGCGCTCGGTCAGTTGCTTGATCTTCTCTTCGCGCCGCTGCAGTTCGCTCGTCAGCCGCGCCCGTTCCCGGCCGATGGCGGCGCGCCGCTCGTTGGCCAGGTCGCACTCGACCTTCTCGCGAGACCGGACGATCGACTCGCGGACCCGCATCTCGATCTGGGCCAGGAGCCGCTCGCGGGTGCCCGCGTCGAGGTCGTCGCTCTGCTTGACGATCTGCTGCTGCTGCTTGAGTCGTTCGCGGGCCAGATCGGGGGCGGTGGCGAGCAGGGCCCGGGCCTCGCGGAGTTTGACGGCCGTGTCCTGCTCGAGCCCCTGGGCGCGAACCCGCCGCATCGCGTCGAGTTCAGCCAACTCGGCATCGACGGCCGCAGGGGGCGGCAGGGGATCGGCGGCGAGCTCGGCGGCCGGCGGCAGCGGCTCAGCGGGATCGGCCGCCACCTGGCGGCGCACGGCCTCGCGAACGACGGCTGCGTCGGCGTTGTCAGGATCCCGACGAAGCGAGGCTTCAGCGAGTCGGATGGCGGACGCGTGGGCGCCGGTCGCCTCGGCCTGCCGCGAGAGGGCAGCCAGCGTGGCAGCCTCGCCCCGGATCACGCTGCGGGCGAGGGCCAGCCCTTCGCGGCCGAGCAGCGGCAGGAAGACGCCGTCGCTGGGCCAGGCGTTGCGAGCCAGTTCAAACAGGTAGGCATTGTCGCTGCGGCCGTCGGTCTTCGGAATCGCGAGCGAGGTGACGGTGCCATCGAGGTCCACGTCGAGCCGCCCGTCGGATAGGTCGCCGACCACCAGAACCACGGAATCCCGGTCTGCGCGAAGCGGCGGCATGCGCCCCGGAAGCATCCGCAGGCCTGCCGCGTCGGCCTCGCCCACGACGGTGGCGGCCGTCGGCCAGGTCACCGCTTGCGTGGCCAGCTTGCCGAGCGTGGCGGCCGCCGTGCCCACGTCGGCGTCGGCGGGGGTCAGGAACGCCCCTCCGGTGGCGCTGGCCAGCGCCGCGAGACTTGGCCAGTTGATCTGCGGACCGACCCCCAGGCTCGACACCGACACGCGCCGGCTCCTCAGCCGATCGACGAGCCGCATGAAATCGGCGGGATCGATGCCACCGAGGCCGGGTCCATCGCCGACATAGACAACCGCGCACGGGCCGGTGATGCCCTCGAACGCCTCGACGGCTCCGTCCATCGCCGCGGCGAGATCGGTCGAGCCAAGGGGGGTGCGGGCGTCGAGGCCGAGCCGGGCCTCACGGAGTTTCGCCGAGCCGGCCGCATGAAATCCATCGCCCAGCGGGGTGAAGT
>JBJTRH010000220.1:0-12122 GCA_046076065.1 Planctomycetaceae bacterium
GCCGCGCGTCTCCTCCGGTTCCCGGCCGCGCGGCCAGGAGCCCGTCACCGTGTACTGAACCGCCGCCAGCAGCGCCGCCGCCATGTGCACCACGGCCCAGGCCGTGGCGCCGAGGGCGAACTCGACCACGTGCACCGCCAGGAGCCGCGGATTCAGCTTCCGCCGCACCCCGGCCGTGAACGACCGCTGCGCCGGCACGGGCGGCACCGCCACGTTCGCGAGCTGGTCGAGCACATCCATCTGCCGCGACTCCCCGGGAGGGCGTCTCCGCAGGCCCTCGCCGACGGCTCCGTGCCGCCTCGATCCCCGCGTCGAAAGGTGAGTTGCCGGTGGGGGCGGCCGTGTCACACCCGGGGCGTCGACGCTGGAATTTCCCGTAAAAAACCCTCCGGGCCGGTGCTGGCCGTCACTCGCCAAGCATCGGGCCAGCCTTGGCGGCGAGCTTCTCGCGGATCCGGCTGATCCGCATGCGGAGGGCTCCCGACGTCGCCCCGAACATCTCGGCGAGCTCGTCGTAGTCGTGGTTTTCGGCAAATCGCATCAGCACCAGGGCACGATCCTCCTCGTCGAGATGCTCCAAAACCTTGCGGGCATCGTGGGCGGCATCCACGGCCGCCTCCGGCGACGACTGCGGATCGGCGTGGGTCTCGACGAACCCGACCTCCCCCCCCTGGTCAGGTGATTCTCGGCGACGGCGTCTCGACCTCGACCGCCTCAGCATCAGGCACGTGCGGATCGCCACGCCGTGGAGCCACGTCGAGTAGCGGCTCCGGCCCGCGAACTTTCCCCGCTCGAAGAACAGCCGGACGAACACCTCCTGGGCGGCATCCTCAGCGTCGTGCTCGGTGCCCATCAGCCGCCAACACACCCGCCAGACACGCTCCCGATACCGATCCATGAGCGCCGTGAAGGCCACGCCATCGGAACCCTCGCGCGCGGCCAGCGACGCCAACTCCTCGTCGGAGAGGGCTGCCGGGTCGGAATGGCGGGGCGGCTCCATGCGGGCAAGGCTCGCAAAGGGGGGGTGACGGCGGGCTCCCGGCGGCCAAGGATAGCCGCGGATGGACCTGCCGATGCGGTTTTGACGGCTGAACAGGGCGAAGACGGCCTCGGACGTCCGGGGTTGCCGGCGCGTGCTAGAGTTGGCCGCAGGGGAAACCGTGAGCGAGGAACGGGCCGACACCGCCGAGGAGAGCACGACCGGCCTCCGGCCGCAGCCAGGGTTGCTGCGCCCGTCGGCCGACGAGCGACAGCCACGGGCCGCCCTCTCGGTCGCCGCGAACCTCTCCGGCACCGAGTCGCTCCTCTGGATCGGCCGGCCGTCGGAACGGGTGATTCGCGGCTACTGGACCTTCGCCGCCGTCTGCATGATCGCGCTGACGCCGCTGCTCTACGTGGCCATCGAGCGGGCAGCCGGACCGGTGGCGATCGGCGGAGTTCTCCTCGCCATGGCCCTGCCGACGGTGTGGGCGGCCTGGAAGCAGTCCCTCGTGCGACACACGAGTTACGAGCTCACCACCGAGCGACTCCGCGTGACGCACGGAATATTCTCGCTCGAAGTGGACGACATCGAGCTGTATCGCATCAAGGACATCCACGTCCGCCAGCCGCTCTTGCAGCGGGTGTTCGGCCTTGGATCGATCGTGATCTGGTCGAGCGACGTGACCCTCCCCCGCTGCCGCATTCATGCCCAGCCGATCGGCGTGGTCCGCGAACTCCGCGAGCAGATCCGGCTCTTGTCAGAGGATCTCCGCGACCGAAAGGTCGTGCGGAACGAAACCTGACCGGCCGCGTGGCATCTGGCTCCTCAGCCGAGTGCCGCGGCTGCACGGGCGATGGCCTCGTCGACCGCGGCGTCGCTGTCGGCCTCGGCCACGATCCTCACGATCGGCTCCGTGTTGCTCGCCCGCACCAGCAGCCAGCCGCCCGGCCAGTCGAGCCTGAGGCCGTCGAGCCGACTGGCCGTCGCCTCCGCAAACGCGGCCTCGATCCGCTGCAGGCCCGCGGCGAGGCCCGGGCCGCGGAGGCCCGCCGAGAGGTCGATCTTCGTCTTCTTCATCACCAGCGGCGGCAGCGCGGCGGCCATCGCCTCCACCGTGGTGTCCTCCCTTGCCAGCCGCTCGAGCACGAGCGCCATCGCGATGAAACTGTCGCGCACGAGCACCACCCGCGGATCGATCACGCCGCCGTTGCCCTCACCGCCGAGCACGGCGCCTCGGGCGAGCATCTCGTCGACCACATTGGCCTCGCCGACCTTCGACACGTGGCAGGCCACGCCGAACCGCCGGGCGATCGCGGCCGTCATGCCGCTCGTGGAGCAGTTCACGACCACCGGCCCCGGCGTCTTCCCGAGCACCGCCTCGACCGCAAGCGCGAGTGTCGCCTCCTCGCCGATGTAGCGGCCGGTGGCCGTCGCGATCGCGAGCCGGTCGGCGTCGGGGTCCTGAAAGAAGCCGATGTCGGCGCCGCAGGCGGCGATCTTCGGCAACAGGCCCGCGAGATTCGCGGCCGTGGGCTCGGGCTCGTGTGCGAACAGGCCGTCCGGCTCACCCCCCTCGATCACGACCTCGCAGCCGAGGTGTTCGAGCAGCGGCCGGGCAACGCGGCTGCCGGCACCGTGGCCGGCATCGAGCCACACCTTCGGGCGGCGGCGGCGGATCGCCCCCACGTCGACACAAGCCGCCACGAGACCGACGTGGGCCGCCGATCCGTCGTGCGAGATGACGCGGCCTTGCTCAGCACCGACCGGCAAGGGGAGCACCCCGGCGGGGAGCGACTCGTAGCCCCGCAGCACCTCGCGGCCCGCGTCGGCCGTGAGCACGCGGCCGGCGCTCGAGAAGAGCTTGAGGCCGTTGTAGCGGGCGGGATTGTGGCTGGCCGAGATCTGCACGCCGCCGGCCGCGGCACGATCACGGATCACGACCCCGATCGTGGGCGTGGCGGCCACGCCGCAGTCGATCACGTCGCGGCCGAGTGAGGTGAGGTGATCGGCGATCGCGGCCGCGAGCATCGGCCCGCTCTGCCGCCCGTCGCGACCGATCACCACCGGGCCCGGGGGCAAGGTCGCGGCAAACGCATGCACGTACCGGACGGCCACGTCGGCCGTGAGCGTGGCCCCCACGACGCCGCGCAAGCCGGAAACGCTCACGATCAACGGTTCGTCGAGGGAGGCTTCGTGGCTCATGCACGCGGCAGTATAAAAGCCGTCGTCCGAATCCGCCGCCTCGAGCCCGTCCCCGCCGGAGATGCGTGATGGCCAGCCCCGCCCCCGCCGACGTCGCCCGCCTCCTCGACTCGATCGCCGCCGCCAGGGCGGCCGGCACGATCACCGAGCACTCCGCCGCCACCATGCGCGACTGGCTCACGCAGCCCCGCTACGGCGAGTTTGCCGGTGAACTCGCGGCCCGGGTTGAGCAGGGCCTCTGGAAGGAACTCGACGACGCGTTCTGGACCGTGATCCCCTTCGGCACCGGAGGCCGCCGCGGCACGATGTATCCGGTGGGATCCAACGCGATCAACGACCGCACCATCGGCGAGAGCGCGCAGGGCCTCGCCGACTACGTCCGGAGCACGCTCGGGCCCGGCCAGACGCCCACCTGCGCCATCGCCCACGACACCCGCCACCGTTCCGACCACTTCGCCAAGCTCTGCACGGAGGTGCTGCTCGCGGCGGGCTTCAGGGTGTTCTACCTGCGGGGCGTGCGGAGCACGCCCGAGCTCTCGTTCGCGGTGCGACACACGAATAGCCTCTGCGGCATCATGGTGACCGCGAGCCACAATCCGCCCACGGACAACGCCGTGAAGGTCGACTGGGCCGGCGGCGTGCAGGTGCTGCCGCCGCACGACAAGGGCATCATCGACCGCGTGATGAAGGTCGAGACGGTGGCCCGGCAGCCCTTCGACGAGGGTGTGGCCGAAGGCAGGGTTGTGTTCGTCGAGGAGGAGGTCGATGCGGCCTTCGTGAAGGCGGTGCTGCTGCAGTCGGCGCCGGGCCCGCGCGACATCTCGATCCTCTACTCGCCGCTGCACGGCGTGGGCGCCACGGCGGTGGTGCCGGTGCTCCGCGGCGCGGGCTTCACCCGGCTGCGGCTCTATGGTCCGCACGAGCAGCCCGACGGCGACTTCCCCAACGTGCCCGGCCACGTGGCCAACCCCGAGAACCCAGCGGTGCTCACCGCACCGATCGAGGAGGCGAAGGCGCAGGGCGACGACCTCGTGATCGCCAGCGACCCCGACTGCGACCGGCTCGGCGCCGCCGCGCCGCTCACGCTCGCCCCGGGAGCCCCCTGGGCCACGTTCACCGGCAATCAGCTCTGCGCGCTCCTGTGCGAGCAGGCGATCCACACGCGGAAGGTGCGGGGCGAGTCCCAGCCCGGTGACTATATCGTGACCACGATCGTGACCAGCGGCCTCGTGCGCCGGATTGCCGAGTCGCACGGGCTCACGGCGGACGACACGCAGCTCGTGGGCTTCAAGTGGATCTGCGCGGCGGTGGATCAGCACGGACCTGAGCGATTCGTGTTCGGCACCGAAGAGTCGCACGGCTACGTGGCTGGCACGCACGTCCGCGACAAGGACGCCGCCGTCGCCGCCCTGCTCATGGCCGAGCAGACGGCATCCCTCAAGTCAGCGGGCCGCTCGCCGCACGAACTCCTCGACGAGCTGTTCGTGACGCACGGCTGCCATGTCGAGCGGACGATCAACGTGATGCTGCCGGGGGCGACGGGCATGGGCCGCATGAAGGAGATCATGGCCGCCCTGCGGGCCACGCCGCCGACGTCGTTCGGCGGCCTCGATGTTGCCCGCACCCGCGACCAGGCGAGCCTGCGGACCTGGACGCCGGGCGGCACACCGACCGGCTACAAGGGCGTGAAGAGCGATGTGGTGCTCTTCGATCTGGCCGGTCACGGAGCCGGCTCGCTCCTGCCCGACGGACGGTTCCCTCCGCTCGGCAACGCCGTCGCCGCCCGGCCCTCGGGCACAGAGCCGAAGATCAAGTTCTATCTGTTCGCAGTGGCGCCGCCGGGGCCCGCCGCGGAGTTGGCCGCCACGAAGGTGCGGCTTGCGGCGCAGCTCGACGCCGTCGAGAAGGATCTGCGGGCCCTCGTCGGGGTGTGAGGTCACGCCGCTTCCGGTTGTGACGTGGTCGCCGTCTCACTACCCTCCCCCGCCCTGCCGCCGCCGGCGGGCCCCGAGGATGCTCCCGTGGCACCACCGCATCGTCGGCTCATCACCGTCGCCTGGGCTGCCACCGCCGCGATGCTCATCGGCGGCGCGGCGGTCGCGGCTGAACCGGGCGGCGACGGGCCGCAGCCACTGGCGTGGCGTACGCCTGGCGGCCGAGCGAGACGTTCGAGGCGAAGATCGGGCTGCCCGCCTCGATCGAGTGGCGGCCCGACGACAACTGGACACTCTCGGCAGCCTACTTTCCGCTCGTCAACGTGGCGGTGGAGGCCCGCCGCCGGCTCGGTGACGACTGGGCCCTGCTCGCCTTCTACCGCACCGACACCCAGATCTACTTTCTCGCGGATCGGCTGCTCGACGCCGAGCGGCTCTATGTGTTCGACCAGCGGGCGGCCGTGGGCCTGGAGCGGACGCTCGGCGGCGGGTTCACCGTCGAAGCCCTCGCGTCGTGGCTCTTCGACCGGGAACTCTTCCAGGGCACCAACTTCACGTCGGGCCGCACCGACGTAGTCGAGTTTGGTGCCGGCCCCGCCGTGTCGCTGCAGCTGCTCTGGCGACGCTGATGCAGAGCTTCAATGCAGGCGGACGAATCCGCGATTGCCCCGCGCAGCGACGCATGGTAGAGTTGATTCGTCGGAAGCAGTGATGAAGGTGGTCGTTCGGCATCGTGCCGGCACCAGACCACCGCGATCGCCATCTCTCGAAGTGGCTGTCGCCAGTGGAAAACCCGGTTTCGGGCTCCACAGGCGGCCTTCTCGCCGGGCAGGCAGTGATCCATCGCCACGCCTGCGGTCCATTCCCGTCAGCCTGACGGGGCCGCGGTCAGCCCATTCGGCACACACCGCCCTGCGGCCTCGAGCCAGGCATCTCGCCCTGGCCCGCGGGGCATCCCGTATCCACAGGAATCTCCATGACCATGTCCCACGACTCCACGACCGATACCCCCGTCCTTGCCACCTCCTTCACCGACCTCGGCCTGTCGGAGCAACTGCTGCGGGCCCTCGCCGACGAGGGCTACACCACGCCCACGCCGATTCAGGCCAAGGCGATCCCGCACGTCCTCGCCGGCCGCGACCTCTTCGGCTGCGCCCAGACGGGCACCGGCAAGACGGCCGCCTTCGCGCTGCCACTCATCGACCGCCTCCGCGAGAACCCGCGCAAGCCCGAACCTCGCCGCTGCCGCGTGCTCGTGCTCGCCCCCACCCGCGAGCTCGCCGCCCAGATCCACGAGAGCTTCCTGGCCTACGGCCGGCACTCCGGCCTCCGGGCGGCGGTGATCTACGGCGGCGTCGGCCAGCAGCCGCAGGCCCGCGCCATGCAGCACGGCGTGGACGTGCTCGTGGCCACCCCCGGCCGCCTGCTCGACCTCGTCAACCAGCGGCTCGTCGACATCCGCTCCGTGGAATACCTCGTGCTCGACGAGGCCGACCGGATGCTCGACATGGGCTTCATTCACGACGTCCGGAGGATCGTGGGACAGCTGCCTCGGGACCGCCAGACGCTATTCTTCTCCGCCACGCTGCCCGCCGAGGTCCGCGACCTCGCCGACTCGATGCTCCGCAGCCCGCTCGAGGTGCGCACCGCGCCGCGGTCGACGCCCGCCGAGACGGTGAGCCAGTCGGTGGTGTTCGTGCCCAAGCGGGAGAAGAAGGCGCTGCTCGTGAAGCTGCTCCGCGAGGAGGCGACGGGCAGGGTGATCGTGTTCGCCCGCACGAAGCACGGCGCCGACAAGCTCCACCGCGACCTCGAGAAGGCCGGCATCGATGCCGCCGCGATCCACGGCAACAAGTCACAGGCCCAGCGGGAGAAGGCGCTTGCGGCCTTCAAGTCGCCGCGGCCACCGGTGCTCGTGGCGACCGACATCGCGGCGCGGGGCATCGACGTCGATCACGTGGCCCACGTGGTCAATTACGAACTCCCGCATGAGCCCGAAACCTACGTGCATCGCATCGGCCGTACCGGCCGCGCCGGCCAGACGGGGGCGGCCGTGAGTTTCTGCGACGCCGAGGAGCGGCCGCGGCTGACGGCCATCGAGCGGCTCCTCAAGCGGTCGATCCCGGCCCGCAACGAGCCCCCTGCGGGTTCGCCCGCCGAGGAGCCCGAGGCCGCAGCCCCGCGGGAACGGTCGGGAGCCCCGCGGGAAAACTCGGCGCGGCGAACGCGAGGCCGCGGCCGGCCGAGCCGGGGTTCGTCGAGCCGCGGTTCGTCGAGCCGCGACTCGGGGCGTTCCTCGAGCCGTGAGCAGACCGCGGCAGCCCCCTCGGCAGCAGCCGTCGCGACCCCGCCGCGACCCGCGAAGCCTGCCCGGCGCAAGCACCGCCGGGCCCTGTAGTCCGCGGCGACCGTAGCGCGGCCCTGCCGGCATCGCTTCCCTATACTCGGGCGGCATGACGTCCGGAGGGGTGGTGATGATCGATTCGTGCCTGCGCCGGTGCTGTTCCGGCGCGTGGTGGTGGCGCGTCGCGTGTGGGCTCGTTGGCACACTCGTCACGGGGTTGGCGATCGCCGCCCCGCCTTCGACGTCGTACAAGCTCGTGCTCGCCGACACGTTCGACGAGCCGGCGGTCGACACCATGAAGTGGGGCTTCAACTACCCCTGGGGCCGCCAGCACAACCATCAGGGCTACATGACGGAGGAGCGGGTCGTCGTCACCGACGGGGTGCTCGACCTGGAGGCGAAGACGGGCCGCCATCCCAACGCCACCGACTTCTGGCGGGACGACTTCGGCTGGCAGCAGGTCAACTACACCACCGGCGCCATCCACACCTCGGGCAAGCTCGCGATCACCCGCGGCTACATCGAGGCCAGCGTGAAGCTCTATGGGTCGCTCGGCAGCTGGCCGGCCATCTGGATGCTCGGCAACGGCTGGCCTCCGGAGATCGACCTGATGGAGTTTCCGCGGGGCACCGCCAGCGGCATCTCCAACACCAACAACACCGCGATGTTCAACTACCACTACACGAACTCCGCGGGCAGCAACGCCTCCTACTACAGGCGGGACACCGGCCTCCCGACCCTCACCGACGGCTTCCACACGTTTGCACTGGAGTGGACGAGCTCGGCGATGAACTTCTACGTCGATGGTTCCCTCAAGCACGCGGTCACCGACGCCGCGGCGATCGCCGACGCCACGAACATGTATCTGCTCCTCAACCAGGGCGTTGGCGGCTGGGCGGGCGACGTCACCGGGGCCTTCGAGTCGCACTTCTGGATCGACTCCGTGAAGGTGTGGCAGATTCCGACGGCGGGCACCGACACCACCTGGAAGACGACGGCCGGCTCGGGAAGCTGGGACACCACGGGCAACTGGTCGACGGGCGTGCCGAAGTACGAGGATGCGATCGCCCGGTTCGGCGGCAACGACAACGCAGCCGTCGCGGCGACGTGGTCCAACTCGCGGACCGTGGGCGGCCTGCACTTCGACACCACCACGACCGCCTACACCCTCGGCAGCCGGTCGGGCAGCCTGCAGGTGGCGAAGGCGGCCACCGGCGCCAACGGCTCGATCTACATGACACAGGCCACGAACCAGCAGCAGACCATCGCCTCACGGCTCGAGCTCTACGATGGCGTGACCGTGACCACCAACTCGCCGACGGCGCCGCTCGTGATCAGCGGCACCGTGATCGGGCCGGGCCGCCTCGAGAAGGCCGGGCCGGGCGTGCTCGTGCTGTCGGCGGGCAACACCTTCCGCGGAGGGCTGCAGTCGCTGTCCGGCGGCAGCGTGGGCGACCTCGGCACGATCCGTCTCACCCACTCCGCCGCCGCCGGCTCGGGCACCGTCGCCCTGCCGCCGTCGAACGCCTCCAGCATCATCGTCGAACTTCAGAACGGCATCGACGTGCCCAACGACCTGACCACGGCGGGCCGTTCGAGCTTCACGTTTCTGCGGAGCGCCTCCGGCTCGAACACCTGGTCGGGCGACATCACGATCACCGGGCTCGGCGGCGGCTACGCGATCGACGCGGCCGCGGGCACGCTGCGGCTTGCCGGCCGCCTGACGACCACGCTCGCCAACGCATCGAACCGCGTGGTCCGCCTCGTGGGCTCAGGGTCGGGTATCGTGACGGGCGACGTTCGCGACGGCGCCACCACGAAGGTTGGGCTGGCGAAGGACGGCCCGGGCACCTGGGTGCTGAGCGGAACCGGCAGCGGCTTCTCCGCGGGCACGACCGTAACCGCGGGCACGCTGGTGGCCACGACGGCGGCGGCCCTCGGCAGCGGGACGGTGGCCGTGCAGGGGGGCGTCCTGCGGATCGAGCACGACGCGTCGCTCGGTCCCGTGGCCATCACCGGCGGCAGGCTCGTGCTCCCGGCTGCCACGCCGGTGGCCGTGGCCGTGGCATCGCTCGCGATCGACGGCACGGCCGGGGGATCCGTCGACCTCGGCGTGGGACGCATCACGCTGCCTGCGGGGGCCGCGGAGGCGTCGGTGCGGGCCGCCCTTGCCATCGGCCGCGGCGACGGGGCTTGGAACGGCCCCGGTGGAATCGCCTCGACGGCGGTCATGGCGGACCTGCAGGCGGGCCTGCCCCGCTCGCTGGGCTGGCTCGACAACGGCGACGGCACCCTCTCGATCGCCTACGCAGCACCGGGCGACACCAACATCGACGGAGCCGTCGACATCCTCGACGCTGCCAACTTCATGGCGGGAGGCATGTACGACGCCGGACTGCCCGGCTCCTGGAGCCAGGGCGACTTCGGCTACGACGGGCTGGTCGACATTCTCGATGCCGCGGAGTTCATGGCGACGGGACTCTTCGATACGGGCGGCTATGTTCGCGGAGCGGGACTCACGACGCCGGTGCCCGTGCCGGAACCGGCGGCATACGGCCTCACCGCCGCGATCGCCATCCCCGTGACGGCAGCGACCGCCGCGGAGAACCGCTCGGCACGCGCCGCGGCGCACCGAACAACCCCGCCGACCACCGGACGATGGAACGATTGAGCCCACGACCCGCCCATTTGGAGGAGCTGAGCCTGAAGACTCCGTGCCGATCGCCCCTGCGGCAAGGTTTCGGGACCGCCGCCTCACCGGCCAATGCTCCTAGAATCTGCCGTCATGGATTGCACCGCCCCAGAATCCTCCGAGCCCGACGAGCATCGGCCGCCCCTCGAGACCACGCCGGCCGACACCGACGCGGCCGCCGCGGCCCGCGATCGCTCCGCCGCCGCCGAGAAGGTGCGGACGTTCCCGCAGACGCCCGGCGTATATCTCATGAAGGACACCGCGGGCCGCGTGATCTACGTGGGCAAGGCCAAGAACCTCCGCGCCCGCGCCGGCTCCTACTTCCTCAAGGCGGCCGCCGAGGATCGCCGCACGGCCGACCTCGTCCGCGAGATCCGTGACATCGACTACCTCGAGGCCGAGAGCGAGGTCGATGCCCTCTTGATGGAGAGCCGGCTCGTCAAGGACGTGCAGCCGCGGTTCAACTCCGACCTCAAGGACGACAAGACATTCCCCTACCTGCAGATCACGACCCACGAGGACTTCCCGCGGGTCGAGTTCACCCGCACGCCGCGGCAGAAGGGGGTAAAGCTCTACGGGCCGTTCACGAGCGCGGGCTCGCTCCGCGGCGCGATCGTGGTGCTGCAGAGGATCTTCAAGTTTCGCACCTGCACGCTCGACATCGACGCCGACGACGAGCAGTGGCGGTGGTTCCGCCCCTGCCTGCTGGCCTCGATCAGCCAGTGCACCGCGCCCTGCAACCTGCGGATCTCGAAGGAGGAGTATCGCAAGGACATCGCCCGTCTGAAGACCTTCCTCGACGGCGGCAAGAAGCAGCTGCTCGCCGAGATGCAGGCCGACATGCTGGAGGCGTCGCAGGTGCTCGAGTTCGAGCGGGCCGCCCGGCTCCGCGACGAGATCCGCCTCCTCCAGACCCTCGACCAGCGGGGCGACCTCGAGGAGCACGTGCAGCCCGAGGTGTTTCTCGTCGACCCCAAGAAGGGCCTCGCCGGGCTCGCGAAGGTGCTCGGCCTCAAGACCCCGCCACGGGTGATCGAGGGAGTCGACATCGCCCACCTCGCCGGCAACGCGACCGTGGCCAGCCTAGTGCAGTTCATCGACGGGCTCCCATTCAAGCCCGGCTACAAGCGCTACCGCATTAAGACGGTGGACGGCATCGACGACTTCAAGAGCATCCACGAGGTCGTGTCGCGGCGGTTCGCACGGCTCGCCCGAGAGGGCGCCTCGCCCCCCGACATCCTCCTCATCGACGGCGGCAAGGGGCAGCTCTCGGCCGCCCTCGACGCCCTCGAGAGCCTGGGCGTGGAGCCGCCATGCGTGATCTCGCTGGCGAAGCGGGAGGAGGAGGTGTTTCTCCCGGGCCGCAGCGAGCCCCTGCGGCTCTCGCGCGACTCGTATTCCCTCCGGCTCCTCGAATACGTCCGCGACGAGGCCCACCGCTTCGCGCAGCACTACCACCTCCTCCTCCGCGGCAAGCGCACGCTCGACGAGTGAAGCGGCCGGCAGGCCCGCATCGCTCACGCGATTGCGGCTCCATGAAAGTGTGACGGCGCCAGCGGTACGGCCGTGCCAGACTGACGGCCGCATCATGCCACGGGCTGAATCGTGATCTCGCCGACCTGCGTCCGGCCGGTGCCCTCGATGGAGCCGCTCGTGGCCGTCAGCGTCTGCTCGCCAAGTGTGCCGAAGACCACGCGCACCATCGCCCGACCGTTCACAAGTTTGACATTCGCCGGAAACATGGCAGCGGAGTCGCTGGAGGCGAGCGTGACAGTGCCGTTGGAATTCGCAATCGGCCTGCCCGCTACGTCGAGCGCCACGAGCGTGACCAGCACAGGCACACCGACCGGCACCGCCTTCGGCATCATCACCGCGATTCTCGTGACGACCGGAGCGGAAACCACGCTCACCGTCGCGGCTCCCACGATGTCACCCGCGACGCCGCCACGCACGGTGAGCGTCTGCGAA
>JBJTRH010000221.1:0-10119 GCA_046076065.1 Planctomycetaceae bacterium
CCAGGATGGCCGTGCCAGCCGTGAACTTGGATGGCGGCGTTGCCCGGCCCGGAGACCCCTGGCTTCGCCCACGCCGGGCTTCAGGCTGGACGGCCAGGATGGCCGTGCCAGCCGTGAACTTGGATGGCGGCGTTGCCCGGCCAGGCGAATCTTGGCTTCGCCCACGCCGGGCTTCAGGCTGGACGGCCAGGATGGCCGTGCCAGCCGTGAACTCAGAACGTCAGGCTGTCCTCGGCGAAGACCTCGCGGCTCTCGTAGGCGTGAAAGCAGCGGGCGATCTTCTGCGAGAGCATCTGGAGAAACATGCCGCGGAACTCGGGCTCCGAGCGATCGGTGGCGGGGATCGCGGAGTTCGCCGGAAATGCGAAGTCGTCGAACCGCTTGTCGAACAGCACCTCCTTCGTGGCCACGTCGAACACGCGGACGTGCGCCGTCGCCCTGCCACGGTACAGCGTCGAGCCCTCGTGGAGCCGGAACTGCTCGAGGTCGATGCCCACCACCAGGTCTGCGTCGAGCGACTTGCCGAGCGTGGGGTAGTCGACCCAGGCGTTCTCGTCGATCCACCGGGCCACCTCGTGCTGGCCGATCACCCGCGATCGCCGCACCTTCGCCTGCACCTGGCTGCCGACGAGGCTGGCGAGCTCCCGGGCCGAGCCGGCATCGGAGAACTCGAGCTCGACGATCGGGCGGCACGCGATGGCGACGTGCTTCCCGCGGAGGCCGTTGAACTCCGCCGGCACGTCGGCCGGCTGCAGGAGGTAGGCGGCCGTGAGCAGCGTGGAGCATCCGGTCAGGGACGGGAGGACGAGGCAGACCAGGGCCGCGAGCCGGAACCCGCCGATGGCGGAAGCGTGCATGGGTATGTCCCTCGAGAGGCAGCCGCAGGGGTTCGCGGCCGGCGGGGAGCGTAGGGAGGCTGCCCGCGAGGCTCAATGCCGCTTCCCCGGGCGGCTTCTGGCAGAATGGGCAAGGAGCGAGCCATGACCACCGCGAGCGACTCGACGACAACCGGCCGTGAATCGCAGCCGCCGTTCGTGGCAGGTGTGGAACGGGCGCTGCCGGCCGCGGACTTCTGGACGATGCCGGTGCTGGCGGCCGTGTCCGGGGGGGGCGACAGCGTGGCGCTGCTGGTGGCGCTGCGGAAGCTCGTGCCCCCCGCCGCCGTGCATCGGCTCGTGGTCGTGCATGCCGAACACGACCTGCGGCCGGATGCGGGCGATGACCGCGCGTTCGTGGAGCGGCTCGCCGAACGGCTGGGGCTGCGATGCGTGGCCCGGCGGCTGGCGATCCGGCCGCAGGGGGGTGAGGGAGTCGAGGCCGCCGCCCGCAGGCAACGGTATGACATGCTCGTGGAGACCGCGGCCGACGCGGGGGCCA
The DNA here is from genome assembly GCA_046076065.1 of Planctomycetaceae bacterium. Lineage (GTDB taxonomy): Bacteria > Planctomycetota > Planctomycetia > Pirellulales > UBA1268 > QWPN01. The sequence continues at coordinate 1,378 of JBJTRH010000221.1, forward strand.
GGCACGTGCTCGTGGCCCACACCGCTGACGATCAGGCGGAGACGATCCTGCTCCGCATGCTCCGCGGGACCGGGCTCGCCGGGCTCGGCGGGATGGCGGTGGCACGGGAACTCGTGCCCGGGGTGTCGCTGCTGCGGCCGATGCTCGGGCTGCGACGCACGGATGCGCGGCAGTTTCTCGAGCATCTCGGCGAGGCCTGGTGCGACGACCCCACCAACCGCCACCTGCGGCATGCCCGCAACTTCGTCCGGCACGAGGTGCTCGAGCCGTGCGCGTCCGGGCCGTTTCCCGCCGCGGAAGCAGCGCTCAATCGGCTGGGGAGGCAGGCGGCGCTCGTGGCTGGCGCCTTGGCCAGCGCCGCCGAGCGGCTGCTCGAGCTCCATGCCAGCCGGCATGCCGATGGCGTGATCGTGGTCCGCGGCCGCGAGCTGGCGGGCCTCGATCGGCACCTCGTGGCCGAGGTGTTCGCCGCCCTCTGGCGGCGCGAGGGGTGGCCGCGCCGGGCCATGACCGCACGGCATTACGCCGACCTCGCGGCGCTCGCGCTCGGCCACGATCGCTCGCCGCCGCGGTCGATCACCCTGCCGACTGGCATCCGGGCCACGCTCGGGGTTGACGGCCTGCTCGAGGTGCGGGTCGGCGGTTGACCCTCGGACGTGGTCGAACCCGCCGTCGGCGCGTCGCGGATACCCGTCAGTGATGCATGCCCTTCACGGAATAGCCGCCACGCGAACGGAACCAGCCGAGCAGCAGGAGGTAGCAGGCGAGCATCGTGGCGGGCACTAAGGCGGTCAGCTTGAGTGCCTGGCGTCCACCGAAGAGCCCGGCGTTTTCCACAAGCGGCTTGTCCTCTGCGGCATGCCCGCTGGCAGTGTCCGTCCACCATGACACGAGTGCCTCCTGGCCCGCGATGGTCTCAGGCTTGGCCTGTTCTTTCTGCAGCACCTCCAGGGCCCGCTGCGCCTCCTTGCCGCCATCCTCCAACACGCCGACCTTCGAGCCGTCGAGGCCGACCGTCTTGAGCCAGAGAAACTCATTTTCTTTCGGGGCTTTGTAGCGGTCGAAGACGGCGGGGCTCGCCTCGCGCAGGTTGGCCGACGCATTCTGATCCTGCAGGAAGCCGATGCCGGGTCCGCCGAGAAGCCCTGCCGCCAGCATGCCGACACCGCCGGCCGCACCGATCGTGATCGCCCCGCCCTTGGGAAACTGTTCGCTCACGACGCCCAGCATCGTGGGCCAGAGAAAGGTCTTGCCGATGCCATACACCGTCGCCGCGAGAATGCACATCACCGCCCCTTCCGCGTTCCCGAGCAGCGTGAGGCCGGCGGCCCCGAACGCCGCGGATGCGGCAAGCAGTCCGAGCGGTGAGATTCGCTCGACGATGGGACCAGCGAAGAATCGCAGCACGAACATCAGCGCGGAGGTGTAGACGAAGAGCAGCAAGCCGTTCGCCTTGCTCGCCATGATCGTGCCCGTGATCTTCGAGATCCAGGAATCCGTTCCCAGTTCGACGTAGCCGACCATGGCATGAATCAGCAGCAGGAAGGCGAGCAGCGCATGGCCGAATCGGAAGCCGGTGGCCGCGCCGAAGGCGAGCAGTAACCCGGCCGCAAGCCCTCCGGAGACAAGCGGGGACAGGCCCAGGTCGTTTTTGAAGAACAGCGAGAGCAATCCGCAGATGACGGCTGCTCCGAGCAGCCCCAGTTCGCCGAGCATGTCGCCGTACGAGACCCCCGAACTACTGGCCTCGCTCTTCGGAAAACGCTGGCCGAGCATCATCACCCCGTAGAGCACGACGGGGATCATGAACAGCGAGATCTGGATTTCCCAAGCGACGGGCTTGGTCGCCTCGTTACCGGCCATGAAATAACTGGCGAGTCCACCGAGAATCAGACCGCCCGGCCAACCCGCGTGGAGGATATTCAGGTAGTGCGTCTTGTTCTTCGGGAAGAGCGTGGCCACCAGCGGGTTGACGACCGCCTCCGCGATGCCATTTCCGATCGCGAACAGGAACATGCCCCAGAACAGGCATTGAAAGGCGAGCGGCTTGCCGCCCGCGGCAAATGCCGCGCCGGTCGCGAGCGTCAGGATCGCGGAGATCACATGCATCACGAATGCCGAAAACATCAGCGGTCCGAACCCGATCCGGTCGGCGACCAGGCTGGAGAGAAGGATGATGATTCCGAATCCGGTAAGGCCGCCGCCGGTGATCGTGCCGAGTTCGGTCTGCGTGAATCCGTACTGCTCGGCCCACTGACCCAGGATGCCGGCCCGGATGGAAAAGCCCACGCCCGCGGCGAGGATCGCCATGAAGCCCGCCCAGAGCAGGCGATGGGCGTTGGGATGCGCACCGGCGAGTTCGTCGCGGTGCTGGTGCGTTGGGCTGGCGGCCATGGGAGGGATTCCTGTGGTGCGAAAGGACGCGAGTCCGGACGACGTTGATCGACCCCGACCCCCGAAGCCGTCGACGAGGCGGCACTATAGCAAGCCGCGCAGGCTGGTGAAATGGCGGGTTTTCCGGGGATTGCGGCCGGTTCCGGAGCCTTGACCCGCGCCGCCTCGGGCGCGTACCCTCCCGCCCCCTCGGAGGCGTCGCGCGGCCCGACGTGCCGCCCAAGCACCTTCATGAAATCGCTCGCCGACCTTCTCTGGACGCTCGTCCGCTGGACGCTGCCGCTGTCGGTGGCTGCGATCGTCGTGGCGGTCGTGCTCGGATCGAACCGCATCGGCGAGGAAGTGCGCCGGCGCGTCGAGGCGCGGCTCGCGGCGGCCTTTCCCGGGATCGTCGTCCACGTCGCAGGCGCGAGCCTCGTCGAGGGGGAGGGCGTGGTCGTGCGGGGAGTGTCGTTCGAGGACCCGTCGATCCCAGGAGAAGGCCGACGGCTGCTCGTCGTCGAGGAAGTGCGGGCGGCCTGCGGCACGTCGCTCCAGGACCTGATGGCAGGCGAGCCGACGATCACGTCGATCCGGCTGGTGCGACCGGTCGTGCATGCCGCCCGTGGCGCCGACGGTCGCTGGAACCTCTCCCGGCTGCTCCGCGCGGGAGGCGAGCCGCTGCGGATCCCCGTCGGCATCGACGACGCGACGCTGGTGGTCGAGAGCGGCGGCCTCGGCGGGCGGCTCATGCTCCGCAACGTCGCCGTCGAACTCCAGCCCCTCGCCGAGGCGGAAGGGCCCGCGATTTCCGTCCGCGGCTCGGTGGCTGGCGATCTCTTCGATCGCGCGGGCTTCGAGGGCCGGGTCGCCCCGCGGGGCGACTTCGCGGTCGCGGGGCGCGTCGAATCGCTCGACGTCTCGCCGCGGTCGCAGTCGCTGCTGCCGACGGCAGGCGGCGGCCGTGACCTGCTGGCCGGCCTGCGGGGCCGCCTCGACGTCGACTGGCGGGCGTCCGGCCGGCTCGCGGAGCTCGAGCGTGCCGACTTCTCCGCGGCGGGCCACCTCGAGGCCGGGCACTTCGAGCACGCGTCGTTGCCGTTTGCGATCTCGGATGTCTCCGCCGACTTCACGGCCGATCGCGGCGGCGTCGCCTGCGAGCGGCTGGAGGCCCATTCCGGCTCGACGCTCCTGCGCGGATCCGGGCGGATGGTGGGGTGGAATGCAGCCGCCGACTTCGATCTCGTCGTCGAGGCGGAGCGGATGGTCGTGGGGCACCACTGGGAGAGCCTCATGCCGCCGGCGGTCGCCGCGCACTGGAGTAAGCTCCTGCCCGCGGGCGAGGTCGACGTGCGGGCGCACGTCGTCCGCCACGCCGGGGAACTGCGGCCCGACGTATCGCTCCGCTGCCGCAACGTGTCGCTCACGTACTACCGCTTCCCGTATCGCGTCGATCGCACGGTGGGCACGGTCACCCTCAAGGACGCGCAACTCGCATTGCACCTCACGGGGGAGGCGGGCGGGCATCCGGTGCACGTGGAAGGCGTGGTGGCCACCACGGCGGGCGGCCCGGGGTTCGTGGAGGTTCGCGGCGAGGGCATGCGGATCGACGAGGCCCTGCTCGCGGCCCTGCCGCCGCGAAGCGCCGAGATCGTCCGCTCGCTGCGCGCCGCCGGCACCTTCGACTTCGCCTTCCGACATGATCGGTCGCCCGACATGCCAGGCGGATTCGCCAACACGCTCGGCATCCGTCTCGCCCAGTGCAGCTTGGCGTACGCGGGCTTTCCGTATCCGCTCGGCAACGTCTCCGGCTTCGTGCACATGGACCGGGGCAACTGGACGATCCGCGACGTCGTGGGTTCCAACGACACCGGCGTCGTGCGGTGCTCGGGTCGGCTCGTCCGCATGGGCGACGACGACGGTGAACTCACGCTCGACCTCGTCGGCACCGACGTCGTCCTCGAGAAAGAGCTTCGCGACGCGTTGCCCCCGGGAATGCGACGGATCTGGGATGACGTCGATCCCCGTGGCAACGCCGAGTTCACGGCCCGTGTCCGGCATGGCGTGAAGGCCCGCCGCACGGAGGTTGAGCTCGAGGCCACGCCTCGGGGCCAGACGGTCTCGATCGAGCCGGCATGGTTTCCGTACCGGCTCGAGCGGCTGGGCGGGCGGCTGCGGTGGCGCGACGGTCGCCTGCACTTCGAGGACGTGCGCGGGTCCCATGCGCGGACCACCGTGGCAGCGGAGGGCACGTGCCGATTCACGCCGGACGGCGGCTGGCACATCTCCTTCGAGCGGCTGGTGGCCGATCGATTCCGTGCCGATCACGACGTGCTGCGGGCGCTGCCGAAGGGCCTCGAGCAGGCGGTGTCGAGCGTGCAGCTGCGGGGCATGCTCTCCGTCGACGGCGCCCTCGAGATCTACTCGACCGCGGGAGTCACCGTCGCGGGGCCGGGCGGCCGGACGGAGGTGGTGCCAGGCCCGGCGGCGGCGGCGTGGGACATGCAGCTCGACATGGAGCAGGCTGCCCTCGACGTGGGCGTGCCGCTCGATCACGTCCACGGCGGCATCCGCCTTCGCGGTCAGAGCGACGGCCGCTCCTGGACCACGCTCGGCGACATGGCGATCGACAGCGCGATGTGCCGCGGCGTGCAGCTCACCGCCATCCGGGGACCACTCGCGATGGACGCCGCCGGCGCGCGGTTCGGAGCGCCGGCGGGCACCGACGAGCGGGCGCAGGCTCGCCGGCTGACCGCGAACATCGCCGACGGCACCCTCACGGTGGACGGCAGCGTGTCGGCCGGCGAGGCAGCGCCGTTCTCCGTGGCCTGCTCGCTCGCCAATGCCGACCTGGCCCGGCTGGCCGCCGACGTGGCCGGCGGAGGGCATGCCTACCAGGGCCGCGTGCATGCCGGCCTGCGGATTCGCGGCTCACGGGCCGGAAGCCACTCGCTGATGGGAGACGGGCAGGTGCGGTTCGTCGAGGCCGACATCTATGAGCTCCCGGTGATGGTGGCGCTCCTGAAGATCCTCCGCGTGAAGGTGCCCGACCGCAGCGCGTTCACGAGCAGCCTGGTCGACTTCCGCATCGAGGGGCCCCACGCTTACCTCGACAACATCGAGCTCTCGGGCGACGCGATCAGCCTCGTCGGCAACGGTGAAATCGACTTCGATTCCAATGTCAATCTCGTGCTGCGGCCGATCATGGGGGAGGCGCAGACGCAGCTGCCGGCCATGAAGCGGCTCCTCGGAGGTGCCAGCGGCCAGTTCATGCTCGTGCACGTCGACGGCACGCTCGCCGAGCCCGTGACATCGACCGAGGCCTTTCCCACGTTTTCGGCGGCGGTGCAGCGGCTGCAGTCGCGGAGGCAGGGGACGGGCGGAGGCACGGCCTGGGCCGCCGACGAGGTGCGGCGGTGAACTGCGGCGACGGGGCGGAAGAGCCGGGGTTGGTAGAGTGGGCTGTTCGCGCCGCAGTGACGGCGCGGCGGTGCGGATGAGCGGATGAGCGGAGGAGCCGACCGATGAAGTTCGTCAAGATGCATGGAGCCGCCAACGACTACGTCTACGTCGACTGTTTCGACGAGCGGCCCCCGGCCGATCCGGCGGCGTTGGCTCCCGTGATCGCCGACCGCCACCGCGGAGTCGGCGGCGACGGCCTCGTGCTCGTGCTGCCCTCGCCGGTGGCCACGGCGAGAATGCGGATGTTCAACGCCGATGGCAGCGAGTCGGAAATGTGCGGCAACGTCGTGCGGTGCGGGGCGCACCTCTTGGTCTCGCGCGGCCGCGCCGCCCCGGGGCAGGTGACGATCGAGACGGGCCGGGGTGTGCTCACGCTCGACGTCTCGCCGACCGGTCCACGAACATCGCAGGTGCGGGTCGACATGGGCGAACCGCTGCTCGACGCCGCTCGCATTCCCGTCGCGGGCGTCGGCCCCGGCCCCGTGGTCGACGCGGCCTGTGCGGCGCTCGGGGCGGAGGAGGACTGGTGGCGGGAATGCGGTCTCGACCCGCGCATGACCTGCGTGTCGATGGGCAATCCGCACGCGGTGCTCTGGGTTCGCGACGTGGCCCGTGTGCCGCTGGAGACGATCGGGCCGCGGATCGAGACGCACCCCACGTTTCCACGCCGCGTCAACGTCCACGTGGTCGAGGTGCGGTCGCCCGAGCACGTGGTGATGCGGACGTGGGAGCGGGGCAGCGGCATCACGATGGCCTGTGGCACCGGAGCATCGGCCGTGTGCGTGGCGGGCGTGCTCGGAGGGCGCACCGCGCGGACGATCGACGCGGACCTTCCCGGCGGTCGCCTGCGGCTGGAATGGCCCGAGGGAGGGCACGTCTTCATGACCGGTCCGGCCGAGGAGGTCTTCCGGGGCGAGTGGCCCGAGGGCTGATCCATGATCGCTGGTAGGAGCCGAAACCCGTGAAGATCAAATCCCCGTTCGCAATCGGCTGCTGGTCGCTGGTGGCCACCGCCGCCATCCGGCAGTGGATGGGCACGCTCGACTACCAGGTGGAGTTCGGAGACCCGGCGGTCGATCCGGTGCATCGCGACTACCGCGGCGCGAAAATCTACGTGTTCTGGCACGAGAACATCCTCATGCCGCTCTATCTCCGCGGGCACTCGAACATCTCGATGCTCCTGTCGAGGCACTGGGATGCGAACGTCCTCGATCGGGTGGCCCGCATGATGGGCTTCGGGGTCGTTCGCGGCAGCACGTTCAAGGGCGGTTCCACGGCGCTCAGGGAACTGGCCGAGCGTGCCACCGCCGGCAATCTCACGATCACGCCCGACGGTCCGCGGGGACCGCGCCGGACGCTCGCGCCGGGATGCGTGTTTCTCGCGAGCACGCTCGGCATCCCGATCGTGGCCATGGGCATGGGCTACGATCGGCCTTGGCGGGCGGGCACCTGGGATCGGTTCGCGATTCCACGGCCGTGGACTCGGGCCAGGGGCGTGGTCAGTCGGGCGATCGCGGTGCCGCCGGGACTCGACCGGGAGGGCATCGAGCGGCACCGCCTCGGCGTGGAGCAGCTGCTCAATCACCTGTCCGACGAGGCGGAGGCATGGGCCATGGCGGGGGGCAGGCGACCGCTGCAACGGCCGGTCCGCAAGGAGCCGTCGCGGGTGGCGACACGGGCTGCGGCGCTCGTGGGTCCGCCGGGCGTGGGGCTCGATGAAGAACTGGAACGCTTCGGCCTTCGCGCACCGCTCGCAAGCGGCGACGCCGATCGGCCGGCTGCCTGAATCGCGTCAACGGCCGACCCGCTCCAGCCGTCGTTCCAGCGCGTCGAGGAGACCGCGGAGGCGGCCGACCTCCCGCCGCATGTCCGCGGCCTCGTCGGCCGTCGCGATCGGACGGCGGCTCGTGCGGGTCGCGCTGCCATCCTGGAGCACCGGAACGGCCGTCGGCTGCGGGGTGACATCGCCCACGAGCGCCCGCTCCAGCGGCGCCTCGAGCGGCTGCAGGACGACGTCCGCCCTCCGCTCCGTGCCGCCTGGCAGCACGAAGTCGACTGGAATCGGTCGATCGACGGGGCCGGAGGTGACGATCTTCGTCAAATCGTCCGGAGAGCGAACGGGCTGGCCGTTGAGCCGCACGATCACGCTCCCGGGCGGGATGCCCGCGCGGGAGGCCGGCAGATCGCCGACGACACCGATCACGTAGGCGCCAGTGTCGTCGCCGAGCTTGAAGCGGACGCGGGTGTCGGCGTCGATCGGCACGGTTCGCACGCCGAGCGCCGGACGCCCGCGGCCGGCGCCGGCGGGCAGGATGCCAGGAGCGGCCGACGACGGTGCCGGAACCGGCGCGGCGGCGGTCGGCGGGGCGACGCCGGCCCAGGTCGATGCGACCGACGGTGGAGCGGCGGCCGCGGCTGCGGGTTGGGCAGCCGGCGGCGGGGCGAACGGCGGCGGCACGGTCGCCGGCGGACGCTCTCGGGATGCGGTCACGGCCGGCCGCGGCAGCGCGATGACTTCCGCCTCCGAGACCTGATCGCCGCGGGCGATCGCCAGGCGGACCCGCTGGCCGGCCGCGATCGCCGTGAGCGCCTGGGCGACCTCGTCGGCGTTCCTCGGCACGACACCGGCGATGCTGGTGACATCGTCGCCGACCACGAGACCGACGGCTGCTGCAGGACCGCCGGGCGCAATCTCCACGATCGACCATCGACCCGGCACCTTCGATTCGGCGACCGTCATCCCCAGCCACCCGCTCGCCGCCGGGGCCGCTGCCGCGGTGGTCAACGGTTGGGACCGTGGTGTCGGGGCGTCCCCGGACGCCAGCACGGACGCCGGCCCCATGGGCACCGCCGCCGGGTGGCGAAACGGCTCTCCGGGCGTCGGCTTGAACAAAAACAACAAAAAAA